>NZ_BAABCQ010000001.1:0-163323 GCF_039539045.1 Streptomyces marokkonensis | reverse complement strand
CATTATCTGGCATTAAGGGTTGCCTTGCCCGGTGCCCGGCGGGACCCGGAGCGCGGGCGGCGGTGCGCGGTATCAGAAGGCGTAGCGGACACGCAGCCAGGGTGCGTGGGCGGTGACGAGCGCACGGAGCCGCTCGACCGCCGCGGCCTTGGCGCCGTCGCGGTAGCGCATGTTCAACGCCCCGTTCTCCGAGCGCTTGGCCTGCTGGAGCTCCGGCCGCCACAGGACCTCCTCGGCGCGCGGGTGCCAGCCCAGGTTCACCTCGTGCAGGTCGCGGTTGTGCGTCAGCATGATCACCTCGGCGGCGGCCTGCCGCTTGACCCGGTCCGGCAGGACGTCGTCGAGGTGCCGCAGCAACTCCGCCCAGGCCTCCTCCCAGCCCGGTCGCACCACCACGGGAGAGAGGTTGAAGTGGACCTCGTAACCGGCGTCCAGGAAGTCGCCGGCCGCCGCGATGCGCTCGGCGACCGGGGAGGTGCGTACGTCCAGCAGCCGGGAGTCGTCCGGCGGCATCACGGAGAAGCGGATCCGGGTCCGGCCGCGCGGGTCGAGGGCGAGCAGGTCGGGGTTGACGAACTTGGTGGCGAAGGAGGCCTTGGCCGTCGGCCACTGGCGAAAGGCGTGCACCAGGTCCGCGGTGTTGTCGCAGATCAGGGCGTCCACCGAGCAGTCGCCGTTCTCGCCGACGTCGTAGACCCAGGCCTCGGGGTCGCACTGGTTGGGTTCGGGCTTCTGCCCCTGCCGGGCGATGTGCCGGCCGAGGTGGGCGATGATCCGGTCCATGTTGGTGAAGACGGTGACCGGGTTGGCGTATCCCTTGCGGCGCGGCACGTAGCAGTAGGCGCAGGCCATGGCGCAGCCGTTGGAGGCACCCGGGGCGATCCAGTCCGCGGACCGGCCGTTGGGGCGGGTGGTCAGCGTCTTCCGCTCACCGAGGACGAGCGTCTCGCCCTTGACGCGCACCCAGCGCTCTACGTTGCCCTCGTTGCCGTGCAGGCCGGGGATGCGCCAGTGGGAGTCCACCTCGACCACACGGGCCTCGGGGAACCGGGCGATCACCTGCCGGCCGCGCTCGGAGACGGCCGCCGCCGGCTCGGCGTGGATCTCCCGCACCGGCAGCAGACGGCGGGCGGCGGCGGAGTCCCGGAAGAGCGGGCCGGCGGCCGGCCGTGGGGAGGGCGGCCCGGGCGCCAGGGCGTCCAGGCCGAAGAGGGTGCCGTCGCCGTCGTCCGGTGCGGTGGACGGGTCGTGCATGCGGGCTCCGGTACGAGAGTGGAGGGGGTGGACCGGCCCGCGGCCTGGACGCGCCGCGGACGGTCCCGTCCCCCCACTGTACGAAGCGCCCGGTGCCTTCGGCCGTGTCACGCACCCCGTCGGGGGCATACGCGTGACACGGCACCGGCCCGGTGCCCCCGATCCGAAGGGATGTACACCGTGCTCGCCATCATCGCGGCGGTCCTGTTCCTCATCGCCTGGCTGATCAACGCGGCGGAGATCTCGACCAACGACATCTTCACCTCGACGAACGTCATGCTCGTCGGCCTCGCCCTGCTGGCCCTGCACGTAGCCGGCATCGGCGGCGGCCGGGCGACGCGCGGACGCCGCCGCTGAGTCAGGAAGGTCACCCGGTACTCGGGCGCAGGGTGCGGGGCGGGCGGTAGGCCCACTCCCGGTCGGCGTCGGTGATCTCGCGGACGATCCGCGCCGGGGTCCCGGCGACGACCACCAGGGGCGGCACGTGCGCCGTCACCACACTGCCCGCGCCGACCACCGAGCCCCGGCCGACGGTGACCCCCGGCATGATCAGCGCGCCGGCCCCGATCCACACGTCGTCCTCGACGCACACCGGCGCCGAGAACTGCGTACCGTCCCCGCGCAGCTCCGGGTGGACGGGGTGCCCGGTGGTGCTGATGGTCACGTGGGGAGCGAACATCACCCGGTCCCCGACGAAGACCTCGACGTCGTCGACGAGGGTGAGGCCGAAGTTGGCGTACACGTCGTCGCCCAGGTGCACACGGTTGCCGTAGGCCACGTGCAGCGGCGGTTCGATCCACACCCCCGTGCCCAGGGAGGCGAGCATCTCCTTCAGGATCGTCCGGCGGCCCTCCTCGTCCCGGGCTCCGGTCCGGTTGTAGGCGTCGGCCAGGTCCTTGCCCCGAAGCCGCTCCTCCGCCAGGCCCTCCAGGCCCGGCGCGCCGTCCGAGTAGAGCTCCCGCGCCGCCATCCTGCGGCGGACCTCGGTCTCGCGCGGGTCGGTCGTCATGTGGCCTCCTTCAGCCAACGCGTGCGGGGGGACCTGCCTGCCCGCACCGCCCGGGGGCCGGTGCGGGCAGGCAGGTCCGTGGATGCCGGTGCGGGCGTTCGTCAGCCGGTGCTCGTGGCGGACACGTCCGTCACCGACCAGCGCTGATTGGCACCGGAGTTGGGCGGCCATGTCGTGACGGCCGCGCCCTCGTGCGTCGCCTGGCCGCCGACCTCGAGCAGGCGCCCGGTGGCCGCGTTGACCAGGGTCCAGGTGCCGTCACCGGTGGTCGACATGATCCACTCGGCGGCCTTGTCGCGCCTGCCGGTGTCGGGCTCGGCCACCGGGACGCCGTCGCGCACGGCGAGCCGCGTCCCGCCGGCGGGATCGGTGAAGACATAGCGGTCGCGTACACCGCTGTCGTGACGCACCGCGCCGAGCCGCCACTGCTGGGCGCTCGTGCCGGCCTCGCCGCCGAGGACCAGGTCCGTGCCGTCCGCCGCGACGGTGACGGCCTTGCCGCTCTGTACGCCGGTCAGTGTGTAGGTGTGGTCCTTGCGCAGCGGGGCGGCGTCCTTCGCGACGCCGAAGACGCCCTTGATCTCGAAGGAGGTCACGGACTCGGCGGGCACGGTGAAGGTGGCCCTGCGGTCGCTCACCCGGATCGGGGACCGCTTCTCGAGCTTGCCCTCCGCGCTGGTCACGACCGGGGTGACGGTGGCGCCCCGGCGTACGTCGCGGAACTTCGACAGGTCGACGGTGACCGTGCGGGGTGCCGTGGCGCGGTTGACGTGGACGAGGGAGGCGCCCTTGCCGTCGCGGGTGACGGCGGCGACGCTGGAGGTGTCGTCCGTCCCGATCAGCCGGTCGCCGGGCTGGATGAAGTGGGTGAAGTTGCGGGCGGTGTCGAACTTGGTGTTGGTCCGGATCGGGCACGTCTCGAGGGTGTCCTCGGCGGTGCAGTCGAACGGGAGCTGGATGCTTCCCCAGTTGCCTCCCTCGGCGGACTCGCCCCCGGGCTTCATGTTCTCGTAGTCCTCGACGGGCTGCCAGAACACCCAGGCCCGGGGCTCAAGTTTACGCAGGTCGTCGACGATCTGCTGGGCGAGGCCGAGGCCGGGCCGCATGTCCTCGAAGTCCTGCCCGTCGCCCCAGTCGCCGCCGACCTCGCTCATCCACAGCGGTTTGTCCGCGGCCTTGGACAGGTCCCGCACGGTGGTGCGCTGCCCGGTGCCGTAGGTGTGGACGTTCATCTGGTCGACGAGATCGCGGTCGGCCCGGGAGTAGGCGTTCCAGTTCGTCGCGAAGGTACCGGGGTTGGTCTCGTCCATCGCCGAGATGTCCGCCTCGACCTTCGCCTTCCTCAGCGCGGGGGCCAGAGCCCGCAGGACCTCGCGCTGGAGCTCGGGACCCATGTGAGCCCCTTCCTGCCGGCCGCCGACGGGCTCGCCGTCCGCGCCGAGTCGTGTCCCCCAGTAGGGGGTGTTGGGCTCGTTGAACGGGTCGACGGTGTCGACCTCGATGCCCTCCGCCCTCTCCAGCCGCTTCGTCGCACCGGCCACGTAGGCGGCGAAGTCATCGACCGACTCGGGCTTGAGCTGGTCGGCGGAGGAGTCGAAGCCGCCGGAGACGTAGCCGCTGACGGTCATGAACCAGGGCGGGGAGTTGCTGAACGTCTCCCAGTGGTCGATGTCGTCCTTGATGCGCTCGACCCACCAGCGCTGGGTGGCGTCGGGGTCCTCGTTCCAGTCGGCCGGGTCGTCGGCGCTCCACCAGTCGGTGTCCTCGCGGGTGGTGCCCGCGGGGGCCTGCCACCAGCCCTCGACCGCGCCACCGGCGCGCAGATAGTCCTCGACGTCCGGTGCGTTGCCGCCGCCGATGTTGTAGCGCGCGATGTTCAGCCCCAGGCCGTCGTCGCCGAAGAGGAGCCGGGCCAGCTTCTCGCGGATCTCGGGCGGGTAGTCGCCGGTGGCGTTGGCGAACCAGACCAGACTGGTGCCCCAGCCCTCGAACTTCTCCTGCTGGTACGACGGGTCCGGCCGCACGGTGACGGAGGCGGCGGCCGCCGTGACCGGTTCGGCCTGGGCGGGGACGCTGATCAGGGCGGCCCCGGTGGCCAGGGCGGTCAGGGCGGCGCCTGTGAGGAGGCGTCTGCTGCGGGTACGGCGTGCCAACGTGTGCTCCCAACTGAGAGGTGTGGTCGCTGCGGTGGCCCCTTCGCCCCGCTCCGGGCGGAAGGGGTGGGCCCGGAGCGTGAGGGACGCTCCGGGGAGTCGTGAGTCTGCTGCCGGGGTCGCTCAGTCGGTGGACGTGCGCAGGACGGTGACGCCCCGGGGCGCGAGGAGGACCGCGCCGTCCGCGTCGGTGCCGCCCACCAGAACCTCTCCGGTGACGCCCGGGACGGTCACCGCCCGGTCGGTCCGGTTGACCAGGAACAGGAACCGGCCGCCGGGTCCGCGGCGCACGGTGGTCTCGACCGATCCCCGTACCTCGGCGGGCAGTTCGCTCATCACGCCGGCCGGCTCCAGCAGCCGCGGCAGCAGCGAGGCGAGTCCGTCCGCGCCGAGCCGGGTGGAGACGTAGGTGGCCGAACCGCCGCCCGTCGGACGCCGGGTGACGGCCGGGCGGCCCGCGTACGCGCCGGTGCGGTAGTGGGCCAGGACCTCTGTCGAAGGCGCGGTGACGGTGATGTGGTCGGTCCACAGGCCGCCGGTGCTCGCGTCGTCCAGTTCCACCTCCTGCCCGGCGGGCAGGGGGCCGAACTCCTCGACGCGGATGCCGAGCAGGTCCCGCAGGGCGCCCGGGTAGCCGCCGAGCCAGACGTGGTCGTTCTCGTCGACGACGCCGGAGAAGTACGTGGTGACCAGGTGCCCGCCCTGCTCGGCGTACCGGGTGAGGTCCTTGGCGAGCCCGGCCGGAACCAGGTGCAGCACGGGGGCGATCAGCATCCGGTGCCGGCTCAGGTCGGCCCCGGTGGTGACGACGTCGGCGCGGACGCCGAGGGAGAGCAGCGCCGAGTACCAGTCGAGCGCCTCCCGGTGGTAGTCGAGCAGCGAGGTCGGGTGCGAGTCCTGCTCGCTCGCCCACCACGACTCCCAGTCGAAGAGGATGCCGACCCCGGCGGGCTCCCGCTCGCTCCCAGCCACAGGTGCCAGTGTCTTCAGGGTGTCGCCGAGCGCGGTGACCGCGCGGAACAGGTCGCTGTCGGCACCGGCGTGCGGGACCATCGCCGAGTGGTACTTCTCGGCGCCGGCCGCCGACTGGCGCCACTGGAAGAAGCAGACCGCGTCGGCGCCGTGCGCCACGTGCGTCAGCGAGTCCCGGGCCAGCTCGCCCGGCCGCTTGGCCAGGTTCACCGGTTGCCAGTTCACGGCACTCGTGGAGTGCTCCATCAGGAACCAGGGGCGGCCGCCGGCGATGCCGCTGGTGAGGTTCGCCGAGAACGACAGCTCGTCACGGGCCTGGGGGCCCGGCACGACGTAGTGGTCGTTGGCGACGAAGTCCACCTCGTCCGCCCAGTCCGCGTAGTTCATGCCCTTGGTGCCGGGCATCACCATGAAGTTGGTGGTGACGGGAACGTCGGGCGTGACCTCGCGCAGGACCGCCCGCTCCGCGCGCAGGTAGTCCTTGAGCGAGTCCGACGAGAACCGCTTGAAGTCCAGCTGCTGGGTCGGGTTCGGGTGCGAGGCGGCCAGCCGCGGCGGCAGGATCTGCTCCCAGTCGCCGTAGCGCTGCGACCAGAACGCCGTTCCCCAGGCGTGGTTGAGGGTGTCCAGCGTGGTGTACCGGGCGCGCAGCCAGTCGCGGAAGGCGCGGGCCGCGTCGTCGGAGTAGTCGTAGACGTTGTGGCAGCCCAGCTCGTTGTTGACGTGCCAGGCGAACAGGGCCGGGTGGTCGGCGTAGCGGGTCGCCATCTCCCGGACCAGGCGCAGGGCATGCTCGCGGAAGACGGGCGAGGTCGGGCGCCAGTGCTGGCGCGCGCCCGGCGACAGGGTCTCGCCCCGGTCGGTGACCGGGAGGATCTCCGGGTGCGCGGTGGTCAGCCAGGGCGGCGGGGAGGCGGTGGCGGTGGCCAGGTCGACGCCGACGCCGTTCTCGTACAGCAGGTCCATGACCTCGTCGAGCCAGGCGAAGTCCCAGGCGTCCGGGCCCGGCTGGAGGTGCGCCCACGAGAAGATGGCCAGCGACACGACGTTGACGCCGGCCGCGCGCATCAGACGCACGTCCTCCTCCCACACCTTTCGCGACCACTGCTCGGGGTTGTAGTCGGCGCCGAAGAGGAGGCGGGGGACGGGCGCACCGTCCGGCCCGCGCTGCGGGCGGGACAGGAGGGTGGAGATCATGACGGTCCTTCCGGTGTGGTGCGTGCGGTGCGGGAGCGGCGGTGGGTGAGTCGCGCCGCCGCCCCGCGGGCCGCCGCATCGTGTGCTGCCGGCACTGCTGCTCGGCTGCTGGTCGTCGTCTGCCGTTTCTCGACTGCTGTCTCTCGACCGCTACTTCTCGACGGTGAAGCCCTGCTCGGTGCCGTACTCGACGGACGCCTCCTGCCAGGACTTCAGGCCCTCGGCCAGCGTGGTGCCGGAGACGTAGGCCTTGCCGACGGTGTCGTTGAAGACCGAGTTCGCGTACACCTGGTAGGGCAGGTACGACCAGTCGTCGGCGACGTTCGCGGCGGACTCGGCGAAGATCTTGTTGGCCTTCTGGCCGCCGAAGTAGGGGAACGCGGTGTCCTGGAACTTCGCGGACCGCAGATCCGCGGTGGTCGCCGGGAAGGCGCCGCTGTCCAGGCGGGTCCGCACGCCGTCGCCCGCGTTCGCGTACTCGACGAAGGCGTACGCCAGTGCCTCGTTCTTGCCGAGCTCCGGCAGCGCGAGCGCGCTGCCGCCGTTCTCCGCACTGGCCTTGCCGCCCGCGGTCCACTGCGGGAGCGGGGCGACGCGCCAGTCACCGGCCGCCTCCTTCACGCCGGAGGCGAGGTTGGCGGGCATCCAGGCGCCGGTGGCGAGGGTCGCGATGGTGCCGTCGCCGAGGCCCTTGTACCACTCGTCGGTCCAGTTGGTGGCCGGGGCGAGCAGCTTCTCGTCGATGAGCTTCTGCCAGGTGTCGGTGAACGTCCTGGCACCCTGGTCGGAGAAGTCGACCTTCACTTCAGTGCCGTTCACCGTGTAGGGGCGCGAGCCGGCCTGCCAGAGCATGCTGGTGGCGAACCCGGCGTCGCCGGTGTCGGCGGTGATGTGCGCCTTCGGGTCGGCCTTGCGAAGGTCGCGGGCGGCGTCCAGGTACTCGGCCCAGGTGGTGGGCACCTCGATGTCGTACTTGTCGAAGACCTTCTTGTTGTAGAACAGCGCCATCGGGCCGGAGTCCATCGGCAGCGCGTAGACGCCGTCCGAGCCGGCCTTCACGCCGTTCCACGGGCCGGGGGAGAACGTGCCGGAGAGCTTGTCGGCACCGAAGGCCTTGAGGTCGGTGAGCTGCTCGGTCAGCGCGTACTGGACCATCGCGTAGTACTCGATCTGGGCGACGTCCGGGACGCCCTTCTTCGCCGATATGGCGTTCTGCAGCGCCGTGTACTGGTCGTTGTTGGTGCCCGCGTTGACGAGGTCGACCTTGACGCCGGGATGCTTCTTCTCGAAGTCGGTGGCCACCTGCTTCAGCGTGGGCTCCCACGCCCAGACCGTGAGGGTGCCGCCCTCCTTGAGGGCCGCCTGGATGTCCGCCTCGGAGACCGCCTTCTGGCTCGATCCCCCGCCGTCGGAGTCGCCGCAGGCGGTCGCCCCCAGGGCGAGGGCGCAGACGAGGGCTGTGCCGCGCAGTAGGCGGCGCGAGTGCTTGGGCATGGGATCGCTTCCACTTCTTCGTGGCCGGAACCGGCACCGTCGAGGGTTGGAGGGGAGTCGGGGGAGCGGGAGGGCCGCTCGGAGCCGAGCGGCGCTACTCCTTGACGCTTCCGGCGGCGAGTCCGGACTGCCAGTACTTCTGGAGCAGCAGGAACGCGGCGATCAGCGGCAGGATGGTGATGAGCGACCCGGTGACGACCAGGTTGAAGACGGCCTCGCCGCCGGCGGTGGCGGCCTGGGCGTTCCAGCTGTTCAGGCCGAGGGTCAGCGGGTACCAGTCGGGGTCCTTGAGCATGACCAGCGGCAGGAAGAAGTTGTTCCAGGTCGCGACCATGGTGAAGAGCAGAACGGTGACGATGCCGGGTGCCAGCAGCGGCAGGGCGACCTGGAAGAAGGTGCGCACCTCGCCCGCCCCGTCGATGCGGGCGGCCTCCATCAGCTCGGTCGGGATGGCGTCGGTGGCGAACACCCACATCAGGTACAGGCCGAACGGCGAGATCAGGGAGGGGATGATCACCGCCCAGGGGGTGTTGGTGAGCCCCATCTCGCTGAACATCAGGAAGGTGGGCACCGCCAGCGCCGTACCCGGCACGGCCACCGCGCCGATGACGACGGCGAAGACGGCACGCCGGCCGGGGAAGTCGAACTTGGCGAGCGCGTAGCCGCCGAGGACGGCCAGGAAGGTGGCACCGCCCGCGCCCAGACCCACGTACAGCAGCGTGTTCAGCAGCCAGCGGGTGAAGACGCCGTCGTCGTAGGTGAACGTCCGGCTGACGTTGTCCCACAGTGCGAAGTCGCCGTCGAACCACAGGCCGAAGGAACGGGACAGCCCCTCCTGCGTCTTGGTGGCGCTGATGGCCAGCCAGACCAGCGGCACCAGGCTGTACAGCAGTACCAGCCCGGTGAGGACGGTCAGCAGCACGCTGCGCCGGGGTTTGCCGGGGGAGTGCCGGCGCCGGGACGTACGCAGCCGGGGCACCGGCCCCGTGGCGCCGGCCGGGGCGGTCGCGGAACGGTCGGAGGCGGTGACGACAGGGCTGGTCATCGCTGCTCACACTCCCTTGCGCATGCCGCGCAGCTGGACGACGTAGGCGATGACCATGGTGATCAGCCCCATGACGATGGCGACCGTCGCGGAGTAGTTGTGCTGCTGGCCGTTGAAGGACAGCGAGTACGTGTAGTAGTTGGGCGTGTAGTCGCTCGTGATGGCGTTGGGTGCCAGCGGCTGCAGGATGCTCGGCTCGTTGAAGAGCTGGAAACTGCCGATGATCGAGAAGATCGTCGCGATCACCAGGGCACCGCGGATGGCGGGGAGCTTGATGGCGGTGATCACGCGGATCTGGCCCGCGCCGTCGATTTGGGCCGCCTCGTACAGCGAGTTCGGTATGACGCGCAGCGCCGAGTAGAAGATCAGCATGTTGTAGCCGACGAACTCCCAGGTCACGATGTTGCCGATGGAGGCCAGCACCAGGTCGGGGGAGAGCGGGTCGGGCAGGGACACGCCCAGAGCGCTGTTGATGTCGCCGAGCAGGCCGAACCGGGTGCCGTACATGAAGCCCCACATCAGGGTGGCCACCACGGCGGGCACGGCGTACGGCAGGAAGATCGAGATGCGGAAGAAGTCCCGGCCGTAGAGGCGTCCGCTGTCCAGCGCCAGCGCCACCAGCAGCGCGATGCCGAGCATGATCGGCACCTGCACGGCGAGGAAGAGCGAGACCCGGCCGAGCGAGGCCCAGAACTGTTCGTCCCCGAGTGCCTGGCTGTAGTTGTCCAGGCCGACGAAGGTGGTCCCGCCGATGAGCTGGTCGCGGAAGAGGCTGAGATGGACCGAGTACGCGATCGGTGCGAGGAACACCAGGGCGAAGACGGCCACGAAGGGACCGAGGAAGCCCCACCCCGTCCAGGAGCGGCGCTCCCGCCTCGCCGGCGGTGGGGCCGGCCGCGGTTGGGCGGCGGCGGCCGGCGGTTGCAGCGTCGTCATGTCGCTCCTCGCTCGTCCACGTCCTGGGGTCTCACCCATGTTTGCGTAAACATCGAGTACCGCGGAAGTGGGATTCCGCTGACCGGAGGGCTGCTATGTTTACGTAAACATTTGATGGCGGCATGTCTACACTGCCCCGAGGACGACGGTCAAGGGTCCTTCGGCGGGGCTCGGACAGTTGCGGAGAGGTGGCGAACGGCAGTGGACACCGCTGAGGAAGTCGCGGACGCGCGGGGCGCGGGGGCGCGGCGCCGCCGCGGCGGCCGGGTGCCGACGGCGTCCATGGCGGACGTGGCCCGGCTCGCGGGGGTCTCCTCGCAGACCGTCTCCCGCGTCTCCAACGGCTACGCCGGCGTGACCGAGGAGACCCGGCACCAGGTACTGGCGGCCATGAAGGAGCTGGGCTACCGGCCGAACAGCGCGGCCCGGGCGCTGAAGCGCGGCGAGTTCCGCACCATCGGCGTCATCACCTTCTCGCTGGCCACCACGGGCAACGTGCGCACTCTGGAGGCCATCGCCACCTCCGCGGCGAGCGAGGGGTACGCGGTGACGCTGCTGCCGGTCGCCGTCCCCACCCAGGACGAGGTGCGGGGCGCCTTCTCCCGGCTGGAGGAGCTCGCCGTCGACGCGGTGATCGTCATCATGGAGGTCCACCTGCTGGACGCGGCGTCCCTCAGACTGCCGCCCCACGTACAGGTGGTCGTGGTCGACTCCGACGCCGGCGACCACTACACGGTCGTCGACACCGACCAGGCCGGCGGCACCCGCGCGGCCGTCCGTCATCTGCTGGACCTCGGGCACGACACGGTGTGGCACCTCGGCGGGCCCGAGGGCTCCTTCGCCGCCCAGCGCCGCACCGACGCCTGGCGGCGCACGCTGGCCGAGGCGGGCCGCACCCCGCCGCCCCTCAGCCGGGGTGACTGGTCGGCGGAGTCCGGCTACCGGGCCGGCCTGGAACTCGCCGCCCGTAAGGAGTGCACGGCCGTCTTCGCGGCCAACGACCAGATGGCCCTGGGCCTGATGCGCGCCCTGCACGAACGCGGCCGGCGCGTACCCGACGAGGTCAGTGTCATCGGCTTCGACGACATCCCCGAGGCAGGCTCCTTCCTGCCCCCGCTGACCACCGTGCACCAGGACTTCGCCGAGGTCGGGCGGCTCTGCGTGGAGGCCGTGCTGCGCAAGATGCGCCAGGACGGCCCGGAACGCGGCACGACGCTCGTACCGACCCGGTTGGTGACCCGGTCGAGTACGGCGGTGCCACCGGAGTAGGGGGCGGGGGCGGGGGCGGGCCGGAGCCGCGGCTCCGGGCCCCAGCCGTGGCCACGGACGGCGGGGGGCGTCCGTCCCGCCGTCCACCCACCCACCTTCACTCTGCGTGACGGCACGGTGACGGCCTGGTCGATTCCCGGCCGGACGGATGAGTACCGCCCGGTTTACGGCCTGCCCGGGAAGGCAACTCCACAAGCCGACAGTCGTCCGTCCCCCACGCCCAGGAGAGCCCCATGACCGAAGTCGCCGACTATGTGCTCAAGCGCCTGTCCGAGTGGGGCGTCCAGCGGGTGTACGGCTATCCGGGTGACGGCATCAACGGCCTGCTCGGCGCCTTCGACCGGGCCGACGGCGACCCGGAGTTCATCCAGGCCCGGCACGAGGAGATGGCCGCGTTCATGGCCTGCGCCCACGCCAAGTTCACCGGCGAGGTGGGCTGCTGCGTCGCCACGTCGGGCCCGGGCGCCGTGCACCTGCTCAACGGCCTGTACGACGCCAAGCTCGACCACCAGCCGGTGGTGGCGGTGGTGGGCCAGCAGAAGCGTCTGTCGCTGGGCACCCACTACCAGCAGGAGATCGCCCTCGACCAGCTCTTCGCGGACGTGTCCGAGTACTGCCAGATGGTCGTGCACCCGGGCCAGGCCCGGCACGTGATCGACCGGGCGTTCAAGACCGCGCTGACCACCCGGGGCGTCGCCACGATCATCATCCCCAACGACGTGCAGGAGGAGGAGGCCCAGCCCTCCCCGCCCAGGGAGCACGGCTCGGTCTTCTCGAGCGTGGGCTGGAGCCGGCCCCGGGTGCTGCCCGACCTGGACGAGCTCCGCAAGGCCGCCGACGTTCTCAACGCGGGCGACAAGGTCGCCATGCTGGTGGGGCAGGGCGCGGCGAAGGCGGAGGCCGAGGTGCGGGAGGTGGCCGAACTGCTCGGCGCCGGCGTCGCCAAGGCCCTGCTCGGCCGCGAGGTCCTGCCCGACGACCTGCCGTACGTCACCGGGCCCATCGGCCTGCTCGGCAGCAAGGCCAGCGACAACATGATCCAGGGCTGCGACACCCTGCTGATGGTCGGCAGCAGTTTCCCGTACTCGGAGTGGCTGCCGGAGGAGGGACAGGCCCGGGGTGTCGAGATCGACATCGACGGCCGCATGATCGGCATCCGCTATCCCATGGACGCCCACCTCGTCGGCGACTCCAGGGAGACCCTGCGCGCCCTGATCCCGATGCTCCAGCGCAAGAAGGACCGCGGCTGGCGGGAGAAGATCGAGAAGGATGTCCGGGAGTGGCACGACCTGTGCGACCGCTGGGCGGGCCAGCACTTCGACAAGACGATCAACCCGCAGGCCGTCGCCGCCGAGTTGTCGCCCCGGCTGCCGGACGGCGCCATCCTGACGGCCGACTCGGGCTCGGGCACCAACTGGTGGGCCCGGCACCTCAAGCTGCGCGAGGGCATGCGGGCCTCGCTGTCCGGCACGCTGGCCACGATGGGCCCCGGAACGCCGTACGCCATCGCGGCGCGGTTCGCGTATCCCGACCGGCCGGTCATCGCCTTCGTCGGGGACGGCGCCTTCCAGATGAACGGCATGAACGAGATGATCACCGTCAAGCGGTACCTGGACCGACTGACCGGGACGGCCCCCCTCATCTTCTGCGTGTTCAACAACCAGGACCTCAACCAGGTCACCTGGGAGCAGCGCGCCATGGCCGGCGACCCCAAGTACCCCGGTTCCCAGGACATCCCCGACGTCCCCTACGCCGCCTACGCCGAGCTCCTAGGCCTCAAGGGCATCGTCTGCGACGACCCCAGGAAGGTCGGTTCCGCCTGGGACGAGGCGCTCGCCGCCGACCGGCCGGTGGTCCTGGAGTTCAAGGTGGACGCGGAGATCGCGCCGATCCCGCCGCACATCATGAAGGAGCAGGGCAAGAAGGCGGTCAAGGCCGCGCTGCACGACCCGGAGCTCACCGGGATCGCCACCAAGGGCGTACGCCAGAAGCTCACCGAGTACGCCGAGCACCTCCCCGGACGGGGCAAGAAGTGAGCGGTGGACGAGGGGCCCGGCGAGGCGGGCGGCACCGCCGGGCGGACAGTACCGAAGTCGTGGTCGTCACCGGGGCGACCGGCGGAGTCGGCCGGGCCGTCGCCCGGGCCTTCGGCGCCCGCGGGAGTTCCGTGGCCCTGCTCGCGCGCGGCGAGTACGCCCTGGAGCGGGCGGCCGAGGAGGTCCGGGAGGCCGGCGGACGCGCGCTGCCCCTGATGGTGGACGTCTCCGATCCGGAGGCAGTCGACGCGGCGGCCGCTCGGACCGAGGCGGAGCTCGGCCCGATCGACGTCTGGGTGAACGCGGCGTTCGCGACCGTCTTCGCCCCGGTGGCGGAGATCAGCCCCAAGGAGCTGAGACGGGCCACCGAGGTGACCTACTTCGGCTTCGTCCACGGCACCCAGGCCGCCCTGCGGCACATGACGCCGCGCGATCGCGGCACCATCGTCCAGGTGGGGTCGGCCCTGGCCCGGCGCAGCGTCCCGCTCCAGGCGGTGTACTGCGGGGCCAAGCACGCCATCCAGGGTTTCACCGAGTCCCTGCGCTGCGAGCTGCTGCACGACCGCAGCGGTGTGCGGGTGACCATGGTCCAGATGCCCGGTCTCAACACGCCCCAGTTCAGCTGGGTCCTCACCCGGCTGCCCAGGCATCCGCGCCCGGTGGCCCCCGTCTACCAGCCCGAGGTCGCCGCCGAGGCGGTCCTGTACGCCGCCGACCATCCCGGGCGGGGTGAGTACTGGGTCGGTGGATCCACCGTCGCCACCCTGTTCGGCCAGAAGCTCGCCCCGGGCCTGCTGGACCGCTATCTGGCCCGGACCGGCTACGACGGGCAGCAGACGGACGAGCCCGTCGACCCGTCCCGCCCGGTCAACCTCTGGGAGCCCCCGGACGACGCCGCACCGGCCGACTACGGCGCGCACGGCGTCTTCGACGACGAGTCCCACTCGCGCAGCCTGCAGTTCTGGCTCTCCCGCCACCGCCGCCCGCTCGCGCTGGCCGCCGCCGTGACCACGACGGCCGCCGCGGCGCTGGCCGACGGCGCGCGCCGCCGCTCCCGGTGCGGTGGGGCCGGGGCGCCTGCGCGGCGGGCCGTGTACCCCGGTAGGAGGCCGTGGAGGTAGTCCCCGCAACGGACGGGCGCCGCCCCGCGGCGGCGGCCGGCCCCGCGGTGATCGTCACAGGACCGGATCGTGCCCCGCACCGCACGCGCGGGTGTGACGGCGTCGTACGGGTCATTCCCGGTCGATGGCGTGTGTCCACCAGTGGTGCTCGCAGAACCAGTGGCCGACCATCGCGCCGCCGAAGACCACGAACCCGACCCCGATCAGCCAGGACTCCACCACCAGTACGATGCCGACCGTGCCGTAGCTGATCGCGTTGTCGAGGATGAGGGGCGTGAAGACGAGGAACGAGAAGCCGCGCAGGCCGATCAGGCCCACCATGGTCGCGATCGCTCCCGGCAGCAGGTCCCGCCAGCGGACCTGACTGCCCAGCAGGAAATGCTGACCCCACCAGAAGAACAGCACGCCCGTCGCCGTGGACAGTACGATCCGCACCGACCCGTGGACAGCGGTCCGCGTCTGTACCTCCTGGTAGAGGTACGCGGTCAGCGCGATCACCCAGGTCATCTGGCGCCAGACGCGGTGCCACGGGCCGGAGGGCAGCTCCCAGATCCGCTCGTAGCCGTTCTGCACGCTCGCCGCGAAGGACACGCCGAACACGGCGAGCGCGATACCGCCCCACACACTCGTGGTGCCGACGATCTTGGTCGGCGGAGTGATGATGCCGGTGAGTACCCGGGCCGACCGGCCTGACAGCCCCATGCCGTCGGCCAGCCAGGATCCGAAACCACCGCGTCCCAGCGGGTCGAAGGCGGCCACCACGATCAGCAGCGGGGCCAGCGTCACCAGGGCGAGCGTGGCGAACCCCATGGCCCGGTGCATCAGCTCCAGGTCCCGGCCGCGCCGGACGAGGGAGGACGCGGCCAACCGGTCCCACACACGGTGGAACGGCTGCCGGAAGCGGTTCACGGGGTGCTCCTCGGGCGGTCCCTTCGATGGCTCGCGGATGCGGAACTGTGTGACCCGCCGACGGGCCGGACAAACGTGGCGCCACCCGGACGCCCGCCGCGTTGACTCGGACGGCCGCCGCGCCCCCGGGACGCCCGCCGTGCCCGACTCGGACGCCGTCACGCCCGCCGTGCCCGGGCCGGAAGGCCTCCGCATGGGCCGGGCGATGCGGGGAACCGGCTCCGGGAAGGCGAGCCGAGAGGGTGAGCACCATGCGCGCACTGACCGTCCGTCCCGGCCGGCCGGGCTCGCTCGGGGTGGAGGAGGTCGCGGACCCCGAGCCGGCTGCCGGTGAACTCCTGGTCCGCGGGGTGGCGCTGGGCGTGTGCGGCACGGACCGGGAGATCGCCTCGGGCGAGTACGGCAGGGCGGTGCCGGGCCACGACCGGCTCGTCCTCGGCCACGAGTCCCTCGGACGCGTCGCGGAGGCACCGCCCGGCAGCGGATTCGCCGTCGGCGACCTGGTGGCCGGCGTGGTGCGGCGCCCCGATCCCGAACCCTGCGGAGCCTGCGCGCACGGAGAGTTCGACATGTGCCGCAACGGCCGTTACCGGGAACGCGGCATCAGGGAACTCGACGGGTACGGGGCCGAGCTGTGGCGCCTGGAGACCGGCTACGCCGTGCGGATCGACGCGGGGCTGAACCTCGCGGGCGTGCTCATGGAGCCGGCCAGTGTCGTGGCCAAGGCATGGGAGCAGATCGAGAGGGTGGGCGCCAGGGCCTGGTTCGAGCCCCGCAGCGTACTGGTGACCGGCGCCGGCCCCATCGGCCTCCTCGCCGCCCTGCTCGGCCGGCAGCGGGGCCTAGACGTGCACGTCCTGGACCTGGTCACGGACGGTCCCAAACCGGATCTCGTGCGGGCCCTCGGGGCGACCTACCACAGCGGCGCGGCCGACGACGTGTTCGCCGCCGTACGCCCGGACGTCGTGGTCGAGGCCACCGGGGCCGCCCGGCTGGTGTTCGACGCGATCCGTGGAACCGCGGCGTACGGCATCGTCTGCCTCACCGGTGTCTCGACCGCCGGGCGGAGCCTGACCGTCGACGCGGGCACGGTGAACCGCGACATCGTGCTGGAGAACGACGTCGTCGTGGGGTCCGTCAACGCCAACCTCCGCCACTTCCGCCAGGCCGCCGACGCCCTGGCACGAGCCGACCGGGACTGGCTCCACCGGCTCCTCACGCGCTGCGAACCGCTGGAACGGGCGACTAGGGCGTTCGAGCGCAGCGCCGACGACATCAAGACGGTGATCATGCTGGAGGGCGGCGCGCACTGACCGCTCACCGGACGACCCGAGGGAGTACGCGATGACGCCGGCCACCGGCTTCGACGAGAAGGCGCTGGACGAGCACGTGGTCGACGCCGTCGACGTGCACGCCTTCGAGGTCCCCACCGACGGCCCCGACGGCCGGGAACAGGACGGCACCCTGGAGTGGGAGTCCACGACCCTGGTGCTCGTGCGGGTGCACGCCGGCGGCAGGAGCGGCCTCGGCTACACCTACGGGGACGTCTCGGTGGCGTCCTTCGTGAGTTCCGTACTGGCACCGGTGATCGAGGGCGGGCCGGTCTCCTCGCCGCCCGCCTCGTGGGAGCGGATGGGGAAGCGGATGCGCAATGCCGGCCGCCCCGGTGCCGGCGCCATGGCGCTGTCCGCCGTCGACGTGGCGCTGTGGGACCTCAAGGCGAGGCTGCTGGGGCTTCCGCTGGTCCACCTCCTGCCGGCCCACCACGACCGGGTGCCGGTCTACGGCAGCGGCGGCTTCACCAACTACTCCCCGCACCGCCTCGCCGACCAGCTCACCGGGTGGGTGGAGCAGGGCATCCCCCGTGTGAAGCTGAAGACCTCACGGGCACCGCAGGACGACGCCCGGCGCCTGACCGCCGTGCGCCGGGCGATCGGGGACGGGCCGGAACTGTTCACCGACGCCAACGGGGCGCTCGGCCGCAAGGAGGCCCTGTACTGGGCGCACAGGTTCCACGACGAGTGGGACGTGCGCTGGTTCGAGGAGCCGGTCGGCTCGGCGGACCTGGAAGGACTGCGCATGCTCCGCGACCGGGGGCCGGCCCGCCTGGAGATCACCGCGGGGGAGTACGCCTTCACCGCCCAGGACTTCGTCAACCTCGTGGACGGGCCCGCCGTGGACTGCCTCCAGGCCGACGTCACCCGGTGCGGCGGCATCACCGGCGTGCTGGAGGTCGCCGGCCTGTCCGCGGCCCACCACCTCGACCTCTCCGCGCACTGCGCCCCGGCGGTCTCCGCCCATGCCTTCTGCGCCGTACGCCGGCTGCGGCACCTGGAGTACTTCCACGACCACGTGCGCGTCGAGCGACTGCTGTTCGACGGCGCCCCGGCACCCGACCAAGGCGCCCTGTGCCCCGACCCGGACCGGCCGGGACTCGGCCTGGAGGTCAGGTGGGCCGACGCGGAGCCCTACCGCGTCCACGGAACGCGCCCGTCCTGACCCGGCCGGGAACACCGGCCACCCACCTCGGCCGGGAACACCGGCCCCGGCCACCGGGCCGCGGGGGGCACCGGGCCGCGGGCCGTCGGGCCCGGGCCCGGGGACGGATCAGGGGTCCGTGCGCTGCTGGTCACGCATGCGCTCGTTGTGCCAGGCGATGGCGGCCCGTATCTGCGGCTCCTGGAGGCCCGTCCGGCAGCCGAGCTGCTCCATGGAGAGTGCCTGCGGGCACGCGGCGGTCAGGGTCCGGGTGAGCTTCGCCGCCCACAGCTCCTCCTCCACGAAGGGCCGGTGCGCGTAGCCCGCCTTGACCACGTCGAAGTGGTCGTCGCAGCAGGCGGTGATGAGCCGCAGCCCGTCGGCCCAGGGGTGGGTGGGATCCGCCGCGGAGGAGTCCGGCACGTAACCGCTGACGGACTCGTTCTCGGGGAAGACCTTGGCGCACAGGTCGCACAGCTCCACGGGGACCGGCTTCGTGGTCCGACGGCCCTTCCTGCTCTTGCGCTTCCACATGGCGACTCCCGGGGGTCGGCGTCCGGAATGCCGGAGTTACCCGCAGGGCGGGGAGCAAACGCCCCGCGGGTGACCGCACCGGTCCCGGCCCGACGCCGCTACGCCAGCCTGACCGGCAGCTCGAAGAGGTCGTTCTGCGTGACCACAGGCTTGTTGCGCAGCTCCGACGCCGGCACCGCCAGGTCCAGGCCCGGGAAACGGGCGTAGAGCGCGGGGAGCGCCACGCCGGCCTCCAGCCGGGACAGGGCGGCGCCCGGACACACGTGCGGGCCGTGGCCGAAGGAGATGTGCCGGCTGGGCGAGGTGCGGGTGATGTCGAACTCGTCCGCCGTCGGGCCGTGCGCCTCCTCGTCCCGGCCCAACGCGCCGTACGACACGATCAGCGCGTCCCCTGCGGGTATCACCTTGTCGCCGACCTTGACGTCCTCGGTCGCGAAGCGGATCAGGACGTGCGAGGTCGGGGTCGAGTAGCGCAGCGTCTCCTCGATCACCGCGGACCAGTCCGCCTCCCCGGAGAGCACCAGGGCCCGCTGCTCGGGATGCGCGGCCAGGTTGACCACGGAGTTCACGATGAGCGAGATCGTGGTCTCGTGACCGGCGGCCACCATCAGCTGGAGCGTGGAGACGATCTCCGCGTCGGTGAGATGGTCGCCGTCCTCGGAAGCCTGGATCAGCGCGCTGGTCAGATCGTCGCCGGGCGCGGCCCGCTTCGCCGCGACCGTGTCGGCCATGATCCCGGCCAGCTCGGTCAGGGTCGCGACGACCTCCTCGGGCGGCGTCTGCGTCGAGAAGAACTTTTCGAACAGCACCTTCAGCCGCGGCAGCCGCGCCTCCTCGATGCCCATCAGGTCGGCGATGACGTACATCGGCAGCGGGTAGGCGAAGGCCGCCTTGAGGTCGACGACGCCGCCGTCCGCGGGCAGCTCGTCGAGCAGTCGGTCGGTGAGCTCGGTGATCCGTCCCCGCATGTGCTCCACCCGGCGCACCGTGAGCGCCTGCGCCACCAGCGTGCGCAGCCGGCGGTGCTCGGCGCCGTCCACGGTGAGCATCGAGCGGCCGGGGTTGGCCAGCCCGATCAGCGGCCAGTCGGCGGGGATCTCGCCGCGCTGCCACGCCCTCCACACGTTGATGTCCTTGACCAGGCGGGGGTCCGTGAGCAGGGCCTTGGCCTCCGCGTGGTGGGTGACCGCCCACACGGGCACGCCGCCGGGCAGCTCCACCGCGGCGAGCGGTCCGGCCGCGCGCAGTCGGGCGCTCTCGTCGTCCAGGTCGGTGACGAACGGGTCCAGCGGGATCCGGGCTTCTTCGGTACCGGTCGTCATGCTGACGTGCCTCCCAGGGCAGTGGTCGGGGTGAAGCGCACGGGCAACTCGGTCAGCCCACGCAGCCAGGGCGACGGGCGACGGGTGAGGGACCCGGCGGGTACGGCCAGGTCGATGTCCGGCAGCCGGTCGAGGACGACCTCGATGCCCGTGCGCGCGATGACCTCGGCCACCTCCTGCGCGGGGAAGGGGCAGCGGTGCTCGCCGTGGCCGAAGGAGAAGTGCGCGTTGTTGCCGCCGGTGAGCGCGGAGCCGTCGGTGCGGACCTGCGGGTCGGAGTTGGCGCCCTGCAGACCGAGCAGCACCAGGTCGCCGGCGCGGATGTGGCGCCCGCCGAGCCGGGTGTCGCGCGAGGCCCAGCGGCCGGCCACGTTCTGTGTGGGCGTGTCCTCCCACAGCACCTCGTTCATGGCCTCGGCGACACTGTTGCGGCCACCGAAGAGCGAGGCGGCGAAACGGTCGTCGGTCAGCATCAGGCGCAGCGAGTTGCCGATCCAGTCCGCCGTCGGCTGGTGGCCCGCGGCCAGCATCACCATCAGGTCCTGGGCGACCTCCTCCTCGGTGAAGCCGCTGTCGTCGGCCAGCATCCGGGAGGCGACGTCGTCGGCGGGCGCCGCCTTCCGGTCGGCGAGGAGGCCCGCCATCGACGTGCCGAGGTGCGCCTGGCCGGCGATGGCCCGCTCCCGGCCGTCGATCATGTCGTTGAGGGCGGTGACGAGCGCCGGGCCCTCCTCGTCGGAGAAGCCGTACAGGCGGGCCAGGACCCGCACCGGCAGCAGCATGGCGTAGTCGCCGACGAGGTCGGCCTCGCCCCTGGCGCAGAGCCGGTCGACGAGTTCGTCCGCGAACCGCTCGGCGTGGCCGCGCAGGACGTGCGGGTCGACCGCCTCCAGCGCGTCACTGATCATGACGGCGCGTTCGCGGTGTCGTTCGCCGACCGTGTAGAGGATCGACGGCTGCGCCCGGCCGATCATCGGCAGCAGCGGCCAGTCGTCGGGGATGTTCTCCCACTGGTTCCACAGTCCGGAGTCCCGGCTGAACAGCGCCGGGTCGCCGGTCACCTGGTGCAGTTCCCGGTAGCCGAGCACCAGCCAGGCCGGGACGTCCCCGTCCAGCAGTACCGGGGTGACGGCGCCGTGCTCGCGCCGCATCCGCCGGTACAGCTGGGCGGGTTCGGTCTGGAAGCGGGGGCCGCCGAGCGGTACGGCGTCCGTGACGTCGGTGGCGTCGGTGCTCACACGAACTCCTGTCGGGGCCGGGCCGCGTGGCCGGCGTAGTGGGCCTGGAGGTGCTCCACGAGCGCGATGAGCACCTGCTTGCCGGACTCGCGGGACCGGGCGTCGCAGGAGACCAGCGGCACCCGCGGATCCAGGTCGAGCGCCTCGCGTACGGCCTCGGGCGGATGCCCCGGACCGCCGAAGTCGTTGCAGGCGACGATGAACGGCGTGCCGTGGTGCTCCAGGCGGTCGATGGCGTACCAGGAGTCGTCGATGCGCCGGGTGTCCACCAGGACCACCGCGCCGAGGGTGCCGGAGAACAGCCGGTCCCACAGGAACCAGAAGCGCTCCTGGCCGGGCGCGCCGAACAGGTACAGCACGTTGCGCGCGTCGAGGCTGATGCGGCCGAAGTCGAAGGCCACGGTCGTCGCGGTCTTGCCGCGCACCTCGCTGATGTCGTCGACCGCCTCGCCGGCCTGCGTCATCGTCTCCTCGGTGCTGAGGGGGCGTATCTCGCTGACCGAGCGGACCAGGGTCGTCTTGCCGACACCGAACCCGCCCACGATGACGATCTTCAGGCCGTTGTCGGCGGACGCGCCCAGCGGGACGCGTGCTGGGGTACGGGCGTCAGAGATTGCGGAGTCCAACGAGCACCTGCTCCAGGATGTCGGGATCGGGAACGGCGGCCGTGTACGGGTGGCGTGCGCTCACCCGGCCTGCCGCGTGGAGGTCGGAGAGCAGGATCTTCGTGATGCTCACCGGAAGCCGCAGTTCGGCGGCGATCTCCACCACGGCCGTGGGCGCCTCGGTCATCCTGAGGATCGCCGTGTGCTCCGACTGCATGCCGGGCCTCGGCGCGCACTCGGCGACGACGAGGGTGACCAGGTCGAAGGGGTTGCCGGGGTCAGAACGGCTGCGTCCCTGGGTGACGGTGTACAGGCGGTCGGGGGCGTCGTCCCTGCCGGGGCGGCTCATGACGTACGGGGCCGCGCGGTGAGGTGCTCGCCGAGCTGCTCGATGAGTTCGCTCATGTTGTGGCCGATGAGCCCCGCGTCCGCGTCCTCGGAGGTGACCACGGCGAGGTGCGCGCCCTCACCGGCCTCCACGATGAACAGGATGCCGCCGTAGAACTCGGTCATGGCCGAGCGGACCCCGCCGCTGCCGTCGCCGAACTCCACGGACGCGCCGTGGGACAGCGACTGGATGCCGGCCGCGATCGCGGCCAGTTGGTCGGCCTGGTCGACGGAGAGCTCCGGGGTGCGGCACAGCTTGAGTCCGTCACGGGAGAGGACGAGCGCGTGCCGCGCACCCGGCGTGCGTTCCAAGAGGCCCTCGATGAGCCAGGTGAGCTTCTCGTCGGCGGTGGTGGAGCCGGTCATGAAGTTGTGTCGCCTTCCGGGTGCGAGTGCGAGTGCGTCTGCGTGTGCGTGTGCGTGTGCGAGTGGGACGGGTGGTCGGGGGCCGTCTCGGCCGGTGCGGGCGCGGCGGGGTCCGCCTGCGGGGCGTCGCCCGCGGGGGCGGCGGTACCGGTGGCCCGGACGGCCTGACGGAAGCTGCCGAAACGGGCCGCGCGTACCTTCGCGTCGTCGGCGGACGGTGTGGCGCCCGGCTCGGCGGACCGGACGGTGGCGCGGGCGCGTTCGGCCGCGGCGAGGGTGCGGCCGCGGCGCCGCTTGGGCAGCCCCGTGTCCGGCTCGTCGGGCGCCGGGGCCCCGGCCGACGCCTCCGGTCCGCGGTCCGCCGACTCGTGGGCGGGCAGCGGCTCGGAGTCCGCGTCGGCGGGCGGTGCGGGGGTACGCGGCAGGTCGGCCGGCGGCGCCGGGGTGGCCGGGCCGGCCGGGGCAGTGGGCAGCGGACCGGCGGCCTTTGACGGACCGGCGGCCGGACCGCCGGATGCGACCGGTCCGCTCAGGATGTCCTGGGGCACGAGCATCAGGACGCCCGTACCGCCGCGCGCGGACGGCCGGAAGGACACCTTCAGCCCGTACTTGGCCGACAGCCGGCCCACCACCGCGAGTCCCAGCCGGGTGCCGGTCAGACCGCCGAGCCCGGCGGACTCGCCGGCCACCGCCTGCTGGGCCCGGCGCAGCTGCACCTCGCCCATCACCAGTCCGCTGTCCTCCACGGACACGATGACGCCGGCCGGCACCTCCTCGACGTACACATGGACCTCGGCGGTCGGCGGGGAGAAGTTCGCGGCGTTGTCGAGGAGTTCGGCCAGGGCGTGCATGACGCCCTCGGCGGCGTGCCCGGCGACGGCGGTGTCGCTGGCCGAGTGCACGCGCACCCGCTGGTAGCCGGCGATACGTCCCATGGCGCCACGCAGGATGGACTCCATGCCGATGGGCCGCGCCCAACGGCGCCCGGAGCGGGCGCCCGTGAGGACGGCGACGGAGTCGGCGAGCCGGCCCGCCTGCGCGGTGCGGTGATCGAGGTGGAGCAGGTCGGCGAGGACCTCCTCGTCGCTGTGCCGTTCCTCCATGGCGCGCAGGTCGGCGAGCATTCCGGTGGCCAGCGCCTGCATCCGGCCGGCCGTGTTGGCGGTCGCGGAGACGGCGGCGGCACGCCCGCTGTTCGCACGCTCCAGCCGCGCCCGCAGCCGGGCGGCCTCCTCGGTGAGCCGCGCGACCTCCTGTGCCCGCTGTTCGGCGAGACGTGCCCTCTCCCGCTCGAACCCGTCCCCGAGCCGCTCCCGCTCGCCGTCGAACCCCGCTGCGAGAGCGGTCCGTTCGCGCTCGGCCTGCGCGCGCACCCGTTCCTGTTCCTGTTTCGCCCGCTCGGCCAGCCGCGCCCGGTCCTGGGCGAGCCCGGCCGCGTCCGCGCGGGCGGCGTCCAGCAGACGGCGGGTGGCCCGTTCCCGGCGCATGGCCTGCACGGCCACCGTCACGGCCGCGCAGAGCAGGATCGCCGCGGCGCTCGCGCCCAGGCCGAGCGGAACCCGTACCGAGGATGGCGCCGCGGCGACGGCACCGCCGACCACGAGCGCCGACACCACCGCGCAGGGTAGGGCCACGGTCCCGAGGACGCGGGGAACGGGTCGGTCGCCGGAGCGGGCGGGCGCGGTCATCAATCGGGTCCTCGCCAGGCCGCCGGAACGGCCCTCGTGTCGTCCTTCGGGGCGCGTGCAAGCATGGAAGCTGTCACACGACGCGCAACTGGCGATCACTATACGAGAGTTAGTGATCGAAAAGAGAAGGGTCTCGCTCAATCGCTACGCGTTTCAGGGCTGTTCGTTCACACACCCCGTGCTCCCCGTGAGTCCGGTCCGGCAGTGCGTCACGGACGCCGGTCCAGCAGCGCGTCACAGACGCTCGTTGGCCACCTCGTCCTCGTTCGGCGTCCGCCCCGTCCGCCGGCGGCCGCGGGCCTGCGACAGCCGCAGCCGGTCGAGCCGGGAGATCACGGGGGAGGCGGTCACCCCGTGCAGGACGACGGAGGCAAGGACGGTGAAGGCCACCACGGCCCACAGCTCCCCGGCCGGGACGTGGAAGCCCTCCGTGCCGAGCGCGTGGGCGAGGTAGAACAGTGAGCCGATGCCGCGGATGCCGAAGAACGCGGTCACAAGGCGCTCCCGGGGGCCGGCGGCCGTGCCGAACTGCGCGACCCAGCCGGTCAGTGGCCGGGCGACGAGCAGCACGAGCAGACCGACGGCCGCGCCCCGCCAGGTCAGGTCGGCCAGGGCGCCCTGCGCGACACAGACGCCCAGCAGGAAGAGGAGCCCGGCGGTGAGTAGTCGTTCGACCTGCTCGACGAAGTCGTGGAGCACGGTGTGGTAGCCGTGGTCGCGTTCGGCCGCGCGGATGCGGCAGGCGGTGACGAAGACGGCGAGAAAGCCGTAGCCGTGGGCGAGTTCGGTGACTCCGTAGGAGAGGAACGTGGCGGCAAGGGCGGCGAAGCCCTCCCGGTGCTCGGACAGCCGCACCGCCTGCCGGCCGGCGCGGAAGAAGAGCCAGCCGAGCAGTTTGCCGACGGCGAGGCCGGCCAGCACTCCGATCACGCACGCGTACAGCACGTCGACCAGCAGCCAGTGCCCGACCCAGCCGCCGGACAGGCCCGTGCCCGCCGCAGCGGTCAGCGCGATCGCCGCCATGACGACGGGGAAGGCGAGACCGTCGTTGAGGCCGGCCTCGCTGGTGAGCGCGAAACGCACCTCGTCCTCGTCATGCTCGGAGTCGGTGGGCTCGCCCACCCGCACCTCGGAGGCGAGTACCGGGTCGGTGGGCGCGAGCACGGCCGCGAGCAGCAGCGCGGCGGCCGGCGGCCAGTCCAGCAGCCACCAGGCGAGGAGCCCAGTGGCCGCGATGGTCAGCGGCATGGTGATGCCGATCAGCCGCCACGGCGCACGCCAGCGGCGCAGGCCGAAGGGGCGGTTCAGGGCGAGCCCGGCGCCCATCAGGGAGATGATGAGACAGATCTCGGTGAGGTGCTCCACCCACACCCTGTCGCGCACCAGGTCGATCTCCGGAAGAGGCGTGGGCAGCAGTTGCAGCACTGCCCCGCACGCCAGGAAGACGAGCGGCATGGACAGGGGCCGCCCGGCCACCAGGCGGGGGAGTACGGCCGCCGCGAGCGTGCCCGCCCCGAGCACGGTGAAGAGGAAGTCGGCCAAGGTCATCTCTGTCGTGTGCCCGTGGCCGGGCGGCGGTACGCGTCCGGCCCGACCCGGACGGGGACGACGCCCCCGGAGGTCAGGGCAGACCTCCCTGCTCGCAGACCCGGCGGGCGACATCCCGGAGTTTCACGTTGCGGTCCTGCGAGTACCGGCGCAGCGCGGCGAAGGCCTGGTCCTCGGTGAGGCGGTTCCTGCCCATGAGGATGCCCATGGCCTCACCGATGGTGTGCCGGGTACCGATGGCCTCCTGCAACTGGGCGTGCGTACGGGCACCGGAGAAGGCGACCGCGGCGTGGGAGGCCAGCAGCCAGCCGGCCGTCTCGTCTGCCTCGGTGAACGCGCCGGGCCGGTAGGAGTAGAGGTTCAGAGCCCCCAGGTCCTCGTCCTCGGTGAACAGCAGGAAGCCCATCATGCTGCCCAGGTTCAGCTTGCGGGCCTCGGGCACGTACTTGGGCCAGCGCCGTGCCTCGTGTGTGAAGTCGGCGATCCGGAAGTGCCGCTGCCCCTCGGAGGTACGAGCGGCGTCGAAGCAGGGTCCTTCCCCGACGCGCCCCTGGAGCTCGTCACTGTCGATGACCACCTGGTCGGTGGGCGCGAGTGACTGCACGTGCCCGCCGCGCAGGACCAGGATGCCGGCGGCGTCGCAGTCCTCCACCAGTTCCGTGGCCGAGCCCGTGATCCGTTCGAGCGTGTCGTTCACCGACTCCTGGGACAGCAGATCGCGCGCCAACGACGCCATCTGCTGTGCGAAGCCACGCCAGTCCTCCATGCCGTCTCCTCCTCGTTCCCTTCAGGAGTGCCCAGGAGACGGCCGCAGGCAACAGGAGGGTCCGGAAACCACCGCCGTCCGGCGGCGCGGTTCAGCGCCGGATGAGACCGAGGGCGGTGGCGGTGGCGACCGCGGCGGTGCGGGAGTCCACGTCCAGCTTGGTGTAGACGCGAGCCAGGTGGGACTTGACCGTGCCCTCGGTCAGCCGGAGCCGCCCGGCGATGTGCTGATTGGACAGACCCTCGGCGACCAGGGTGAGGACCTCGGTCTCCCGGCGGGTCAGCGAGGTGTGCGGTTCACGCATGCGGGTCATCAGCCGGTCCGCGACCGTGGGCGCGAGCGCGGTCCGGCCCGTCGCCGCGGTGCGTACGGCGGCGGCGAGGTCCTCGGGCGGCGCGTCCTTGAGGAGGTAGCCGGTGGCACCGGCCTCGATGGCGGGCAGCGTGTCCGCGTCGGTGTCGTACGTCGTGACGATCAGGACACGCGGTGCCCCCGGCCGCGCGGTGATCGCGGCCGTGGCCTGTGCGCCGTTCATGCCCCCGCCGAACTGCAGGTCCATCAGGACGACGTCGATGTCCCCCCGCCCCGCCCGCTCGACGGCCTCCTCGGCGGTCGCGGCCTCGGCGGCCACCGTGACGCCCTCCTCGGTCTCCAGCACCGCGCGCAGCCCCGCACGGACGACGGGGTGGTCGTCGGCGAGCAGCAGACGGATCGGCGGCGGGTTGGTCTCGGTCACGGCTGGGCCTCGTGGTCGTGGTCGTGCGGGCTGTCGGTGTCGTCGGTGTCGCGTGCGGTGTCGGGCGCGGAGGTGAGCGGGAGCCGCGCGGCCAGCGACGTGCCGCTTCCGGGAACGGACTCGACGACGAGTGTGCCGTCCACGGCGTGCATACGGGCCCGCATGGCGGCCAGTCCGAAGCCACCGCCCTGCGGCCCGGGGCCGGACACGGCGTCGGGATCGAAACCCACCCCGTCGTCGCTGACGCCGAGGGCGACGGCGTCCTCCTGGTAGCTCAGGACCACCTCCGCCCGGTCGGCACGGGCGTGCCCGACCGTGTTGGCCAGCGCGGACTGGGCGACGCGCAGCAGGGCGACCTCCTGCGCGGTGGGCAGGGGGCGGGGCCGGCCGGCGAGGCGGAAGCGGACGTCGAGGCGGTGCCGGTCGGTGGTGGTGGCGCACAGCCGGTCCAGCGCGTCGGTGAGGGTGGTGTCGTCCAGGGCCGGTGGCGAGAGGGCGACGACGAACCGGCGCGCCTCGGCGAGGTTGTCCACCGCGGCCTGGCGGGCCTGGTCCACATAGGTGGCCGCGGGCCCCGGCCGGTCGGGCAGGGCCCGCTCGGCGGCACGCAGCAGCAACTGGATGCTGGACAGGCCCTGGGCGAGGGTGTCGTGGATCTCCCGGGCCAGTCGCTGGCGTTCCTCCAGCACTCCCGCGGCCCGCTGGGCGTCGGCCAGGTCGGCCCGGGTGACGGTGAGCTCCTCGATGAGCCGGCGCCGCTGCTCGCTCTCGCGGTACAGCGCCTGGTACCCCCACACCACCGCCACGGCGACCGCGGCCCCGAGTGCCGGGCCGATCGCGGTGGCCGCGGTGAACGTGCCCCGATGGGCGGAGAACGCGGCGATGGCGGCGGCCGCCGTGACCGTCACCGCCGCCGGCCCGGCACGGCGGGACAGCAGATGGAGCTGGACGAAGTACAGCGGGAACGCCAGCCACACCCCCTCGGGGGACAGGGCCAGCAGCACGAGCCACACCGCGCCGACCGCGCCCAGCCACACCGCGGCCGCACGGCGGGAGGCCCGGACGGCGGGCAGTGCCGGACCCACGGCGTACACCGAGCCCACCACCGCCGCGACGGCGAGAACTGCGGGGGCGTGCGGCCGGTCGTCCGTCACCGCCCGCACCGCCGCCAGGGTGAGCAGGCCGGCCACGAGCAGGTGCAGGCTCCAGGTCATGGCCCGGGTGGTGGGAGTCAGCGCGTTCACGATCGTTCCAGCCTACGGACCGTGCCGGGGCCGGGCATCTGTCGAAAGTTGCAAGCCGGGCCGTACCCTTCGGCCCGCGAAGTCCCCGCCCAGGAGCGATGCCCGCAAGGCCCCCGAGCGGCGACGGTGGGACACGTCGCCGATTCCGTCGGCCGCGCACCTTGATTCCCACCGTTGTCGAAAGGCCGGGCGAAGACGTGTTTGTCGCCTTGAGAGACCTGACGTTCGCCAAGGGGCGGTTCGCCCTGATGGGCAGCGTCGTCGTACTGATCACCCTGCTGGTCGGGCTGCTGTCCGGCCTGACCGCCGGCCTGGCCCGCGAGAACGTATCCGCCGTGACGTCGCTGCCCGCCGACCGGATCGCCTTCGCCGCGCCGAGCGACGGACAGGACCTGTCGTACGCGAACTCCACCGTCACCGAGGACCAGTGGCGCCAGTGGGCGAAGGCGCCCGGCGTCCGCCGCGCCGAGCCGCTGGGCATCACCACCACCAGGGCCACCGCGGACGACCGGAGCGCGGGCGTGTCCGTGTTCGGCGTCGAGCCCGGCTCGCACCTGGCACCCGGCGGTGACCGCGTCGACGACCGTACGGTGCTGATGCCGCCCGCGGCGGCCGAGGCACTCGGCGTGCGCGAGGGCGACACCGTCACCCTCGCCGGCCGGCGGCTGACCGTCGCCGCCACCGACCGCGACGACTCCTTCAGCCACACCCCCGTGGTCTGGACGAGCCTGCGCACCTGGCAGGCCGTCGCCCCGCCCACCCCGGGCACCGGCGGACCCGTCGCGACGGTGATCGCCCTGGACACCGCCTCCGGCGCCGACACCGCGGCGACGGACCGGGCGGCGGGGACCGAGACCGTGACGAAGGACGAGTCGCTCTCCGCGATCGGCTCCTACACCTCCGAGAACGGCTCGCTGCAACTGATGCGCGGCTTCCTGTTCGCCATCTCCGCCCTGGTCATCGGCGCCTTCTTCACCGTGTGGACGATCCAGCGCGGCGGCGACATCGCCGTGCTGAAGGCCCTGGGCGCCACCACCGGCGCCCTGCTGCGCGACGCGCTCGGCCAGGCCGTCGTGCTGCTGGCCGGCGGCACCCTCGTCGGCACCGCCGCCGCCGCGGCGATCGGCGCCGCGGTCTCCGGCTCGGTCGTCCCCTTCGTCCTCACGCCCGCCACCGTCCTCGTCCCGGCCGCGGTGATGGTCCTGCTCGGTGGACTCGGGGCAGGGCTCGCCGTCCGCCGCATCACCTCCGTAGACCCGCTGACCGCCCTGGGGAGCGCCCGATGAGCCTGCGTCTGACCGACATCACCCTCACCTACCCCGACGGCGACGGCCGCCTGACCGCCCTCGACCGTGTCGGCCTGGACGTCCCGAGGGGCACTCTGACCGCCGTCATCGGTCCCTCCGGTTCGGGCAAGTCCAGCCTGCTGGCCGTGGCGGCCACCCTCATCACGCCGGACACGGGCACCGTCACCGTCAACGGCGCGGACACCACGGGGATGAGCCGAGGAGAGCTGGCGGACCTGCGCCGGCAGCACATCGGCATCGTCTTCCAGCAGCCCAACCTGCTGCCGTCCCTGACCGCGGCCGAGCAGCTCCAGGTGATGGCCCACATCGACGGGCGCAGGCCGCGCGCCGCCCGCGGCCGGGCGCTGGAGCTCCTCGACGCGGTCGGCATGGCGGACCGGGCCGGGCGACGGCCCCACCAGCTCTCCGGGGGGCAGCGTCAGCGCGTCAACATCGCCCGCGCCCTGATGAACGACCCCGGCCTGCTGCTCGTCGACGAACCCACCAGCGCCCTCGACCACGAGCGTGGCGCGGCCGTCATCGACCTGATCACGCGCCTCACCCGGGACCGGGGCACCGCCACGGTGCTGGTCACCCACGACCACGCCCATCTGGCCGCGGCCGACCGTGTCACCGAGGTGCACGACGGACGCCTGAGCCTGCCCGCGCCGGCCGGCTGACCGTGGCGTCAGACGCCGTCCACGTCCGGCCGGAGCCGGTCGGCGGCGCCCGGCGGCTGGATTCGCATACCGGGACGCCGCCGGTGCACGGTCAGGTACGTCACTCCGCCAGGGCCCGCCTGGACGGCCCGTGTCGAACCGTGCGGCAGCCAGGTCAGGACGCCCGGGCGGAGCGGCCGCTCGCCGTCGGTGCACAGGAGGGCGGCCGCACCGTCGAGGACGAGCAGCAGGACGTCGAGGTCGGGTTCGGTGTGCGTGTCGACCCGCCCCGCCGCGGGGACGCGGACCACGTTGGCGTCGAGCTGCCGTCCCGGTTCCGCGAGCTTCCACAGGGCGCCGGCCGCCAGGTCCCCGCCGGGCGGCAGGAGTTCCCCCGTGTCGCACAGGATCCGGGGGAGGGGAGGCGTGGCCGCCGGAGCGGCGGAGCCGCTGTCTTCCGCTGTCATCGGGTGTCACCGTCCGTCGTGGGGCGCCCGGTGACGCACGCCACAGAGTCGTCGTCGTAAGTAAACACGAATCTATTATGCGTGTTTGGTAGCGTCCTGGTCGTGAGGCTGACCAAGTTCACCGACCTGGCGCTGCGTTCCGTGATGCGCCTGGCGGTCGTGAGAGACGGGGACGACCCGCCGACCACCCGCGAGGTGGCCGAGGTCGTCGGTGTGCCGTACACGCACGCGGCGAAGGCCATCACGCGCCTGCAGCACCTCGGTGTGGTGGAGGCGCGGCGCGGTCGCGGCGGCGGCTTGACGCTGACCGACCTGGGGCGGCACGCCTCGGTGGGTCGGCTGGTGCGCGAACTCGAGGGCGACGGTGAAGTGGTCGCCTGTGAGGGGGACACGCCGTGCCCACTGCGAGCGGCCTGTCGGCTCCGGGGCGCGCTCCGGGACGCGCAGGAAGCGTTCTACGCCGCGCTCGACCCGTTGACCGTGACCGACCTGGTGGCCTCACCGACCGGCCCGGTCCTGATCGGTCTGACGGACCGCCCCTCCGGATGAGGGGTGGCGACGACGGGCCGGTGCCGAACCGCGATCTAAAAGACGAATGTCATCTACCAATTAAGGAGTCGCTGTGCTCTCCGAACAGTCAGTTCCCGTGGTCCGGGCCACCCTTCCGGCAGTAGGGGCGGCCATCGGTGACATCACCACGCTGTTCTACCGGAAGCTCTTCGACGCCCACCCCGAGCTGCTGCGGGACCTGTTCAACCGGGGAAACCAGGCCAACGGGGAGCAGCAGCGGGCCCTGGCGGGCTCCATCGCCGCGTTCGCCGGCATGCTGCTGGAGCGCCCCGACGCCCGTCCGGACGTGATGCTCGCCAGGATCGCTCACAAGCACGCCTCCCTCGGCGTCACCGCCGACCAGTACAAGATCGTCCACCGCCATCTGTTCGCCGCGATCGCGGAGGTGCTCGGCGACGCCGTCACCACCGAGGTCGCCGCGGCCTGGGACGAGGTCTACTGGCTGATGGCCAACGCGCTCGTGGCCATCGAGACCCGCCTCTACCAGGAGACAGGGGTCGCCGAGGGAGCGGTCTGGCGTCGCATGGAGGTCGTCGAGCGGTGCGAGGAGAGCCCCGACGCGGTCTCCCTCGTACTGCGGCCGGCCGACGACCGCCCCGCCGAGCCCTTCCGCCCCGGCCAGTACGTCAGTGTGCGGTCACAACTGCCCGACGGAGCCCGGCAGATCCGCCAGTACAGCCTGTCCGCCGCGACCGGCCGGTCCGACCGGCGCATCACCGTCAAGCGTGTCCAGGGCGACGGGCGGCCGGAGGGCGAGGTCTCGTCCTGGCTCCACACGCACACACGCGAGGGCGACGTGCTCACCGTGTCCGCGCCGTTCGGCGACCTGGCGCTGGCCGAGGACGACGGCCCGCTGCTGCTGGCCTCCGCCGGCATCGGTATCACTCCGATGCTGGCCATGCTCGACCACCTGACCGCCGCCGGATCCACCCGTCCGGTGACCGTCGTCCACGCCGACCGTACCCCCGCCGACCACGCCCACCGGCAGGAACAGCTCGACCTGATACGCGCGCTGCCCGACGCCCGGCTCCACCTGTGGTACGAGGAGCCCGGCGACCAGGCACCGCAGGCATCGGCCGGCCGTGCCGACCTCACCGGTCTCGAACTGCCCGCGGGACTCACGGCCTACCTGTGCGGCCCGGTGCCCTTCATGCGCGCCGTCCGCGGCGACCTGCTGCGCCGCGGGGTGCCGGCTCAGGCCATCCACTACGAGGTCTTCGGCCCCGACCTCTGGCTCGGACAGGAGTAGCGGGAGGCGGTCACACACGCTCCCCGGACGCGGACGCCGGGGAGCTGTGCGAATCACGTACGGGGCGTTGGACCGCCGCGGTGAACGCGGTGGTGACGGCGGTGTCGACGCGGGCGTGCACGACCAGCCGCGGCCCGGAGGCGTCGGCGTTGTTCTCCAGCAGCCGCCTCACGGGCGCGCTGTGGGCGACGACGCACATCAGGACGCCGAGCCGGGCACACCACTGGTGGGCCCGGAGCACGGCACTGACCGCGGCGGGGCCGGCGGCCCTCTCGGTGAGGACGATGACGACGGGGGTCGGCTGATGGGCGTCGACCAGGTGGGTGATGTGTGTGGTCAGCGTGGCCCGCCCGTCGATTCCCGGGTCCCGGTCCACGGTGATGACCAGGACCCCATGCTCCAGGGTGTGGGACAGCATTGCGGCCTCCGATCCGACGCCTGGTGGCGAGGTTGTGTTCAGTGAAGGCGCCCGGCACCGGGTCCGCAACGCGCCCCGCGGCCGGAACCGGGCGGCTGGACCCCGCTGCCGGACCGGGCGGCCCGTCGGACCGGGCGGCCCGTCGGCGTGAAGACGGCACTGAGTACGATCGTCCGGTCCCTCATCGACCCTGCCCCGACGTCCGTCCGCTCGTCTCCGTTCCCCGACCGCCGCAAGGAGCCCCGACCGGTGTCCGCCCTCCTGCCCCCGCCCCGCACCGGGCCCCGCCTGCTGAACCAGGAGTGCCTGACACGGACGGAGGACGGCGAACGGCTGCACGCCCTGCTGTGGCACCCGGGACCGGGCTGGCGGATGGCCAGCAGCGCCGTGCTGGGCGGCGGGATCGCCGAGCGCGCGTGGGTGCTCAACGCCCAGGTCGCCCACGGCTACCGGCGCACCGACCCGGCACGCCACCTGGCCGACCTGGCTCGCGCCGCGGGCGCCGGGGGAACGGGGGTGGGCCTGATGACGGCCGCCGACGTGTCCGCGGCAGCCCGTGCGAGGGACGGCGGTGTGGAAGCAGTGGTGACCGCGGGTATCTCGGTACGCGGATGGGCGGCTTCACCCGAGGAGGGCGCCACCGGGGCCGGCGCACCGGGGACAATCAACATCGTCGCCGCGCTGCCGGTCGCGCTGAGCGACGCCGCCCTGGTCAACGCCGTGATGACGGTGACCGAGGCCAAGGTCCAGGCATTGCTGGAGTCGGGTCTCGACTGCTCCGGCACCCCCACGGACGCCGTGTGCGTCGCCGCCCGCGCCCCGCAGGACGGCGCCGAGGTCCACTCGTTCGCCGGCCCGCGCTCCGAGTGGGGGGCCCGGCTGGCCCGGTCCGTCCACCGGGCCGTACTCGGCTCGCTGCCCGCCGTCGCGCCTCGCTGAGCCCGTACGACATCTTCGCGGGGAACGGGTACCGGCGGCGGTCACCGCGTCGAGGCCGACGGTGCGCGCACACGTACGCGGGGGCGGCCCGTCCGGGCCGCCCCCGCGATCGCACGCCTCGGGTGATCAGCGCTGGGAGGTCTTCTGCAGCGCCTTGTCGAGGGCGGCCTGGAAGCCGTACGCCCACAACTGGTTCACCCGGCCGCGCTCGTTGGCGTTCGGGTAGGCGTTGGTGCAGGACGGACCGGGGCCACCGCCCGACATCAGCTCGCTGCACGGGCCGGAGTAGTGGTCGGGCAGACCGAGCACGTGCCCGGTCTCGTGGGCGGTCACACGGGTCGAGTCGTACTGCTGGTTCTGCCGGTAGTCGAGGAAGATGTAGCCGTTGCCGTGTCCGTCCGTCGACGCGTACGAGCCGCGCGAGTCGTTGCCCTCGTAGTACGCGAAGTCCGCGCCCGAACTTCTCTCCGCGAGCCGCACGTTGGACACCGAACCGTTCCATATCCTGGTGGAACGGGATATCTGTGCACGGAAGCTGGGCGCGCCCGCGGCGCTGTAGTAGACGGTGACGGCCGCCGTCGAGGCCGGGGCGGCGGCGCGCTTCTCGGCGACGGACCTGATGACCGCCTCGAAGAACGCCCGGTTGGCCCGGGCGTCCTCGCCCGAGCCGGCCGAGGGCTGGTAGCCGACGTGAGCGGCTCGGTCCTGGGCCTGGGCTGCCGCGGTCCTCGCTCCCTGGGTCTGGAGCGCGGCGTCGGTCGCGGCCGGGCCGGTGCCGAGCACGGCCGCGGTCAGGCCGAGGCCGACCGCGGTGGACAGCAGGCGCAGACTGATGCGCATCGATGACTCCTTGCGTGGGGGAGTGGGGAGAAGTCGTCATCGGTGAGTGTGGAGCGCCATGAGCCCGCTGTGATGATGGCAGCAGGCGATAGGACGGGGCTATCACCCGCCGCGCCCCGGCCGGGGACAGCTTGGACCGGAGTGCAGAACTCGCCCTGATCCGCCGCCTTTTGTTCACCTGGCGCAACCAACTGTTCCGCCCTACGCTCCCTGCATGGAGCTCGAGGTGAGGCACCTACGCGCACTGTGCGCCATCGCCGACGCCGGCAGCCTGCACCGGGCGGCACGTCAACTGGGCGTCGCCCAGCCCACCTTGAGCACCCAGCTGACCCGTATCGAACAGGCCCTGGGTGGGCCCTTGTTCACCCGCGAACGCACCGGCTGCCGCCCCACCCCGCTCGGCCGCACCGTCCTCGGCAGGGCCCGTCCGCTGCTGGCCGACATGCGCACCCTGGTCCGCGAGGCCCGCGCCGCCGCGGCCGGAGGCGACAGCCGGCCGCGGGTCGGCTCCACGGCCAGCCGCGCCCTGGCCGGCTGGCTGCGCCGGCTCAGACGGCCGGGCCTGGAACCGACACTCCAGATGGACGTCTCCGCCAACGCGCTGCTGCGCCGGGTCACCGACGGCCAGCTCGACGTCGCCTTCGTGCACGAGGTCGAAGGCTGCCCGCTGCATGTGCCCGAGGGGCTGCGGACACGGGTCCTCGTCGAGCGCGAACCCCAGTTCGTCATGCTGCCCGCCGACCATTCCGCGGCCGGCCGGCCCGTCGTCCGCCTCACCGACCTGGCCGAAGACCGCTGGATGGTCGACCCCACCGTCGACGGCGAGTGGGACGGAGTGCACCGCATGCTGCGCGCCGTCGGCCTCGACCCGCGCGTCCTGCACGGCGACTACCACACCGCCGCGTCCCTCGTCGCCACCGGCGAGGTCGTGACCGTGTGCCAGCCCAGCTCCCAGTCACGCCCCGACACGGCGGTACGACGTCTGTACGGCGACCCCCTCGGCGTACGACTGCTGCTGGCCGCGCGCACCCGTGCGGAGCTGGACGCCGTCTACCCGGCGTTGGAGGAGGCGTACTGGGAGGTGGCCCGTCAGTCCACCGCCTACCGGGAGTGGCTGGAACACACCGGGCCACGCCTCGTTCCGGCGAGCTGAGCGATATCGGCCATTGCGGTGGTTTCCCACCCGTACCGGTATGGCAAGACGGTCATACGGTTACGGAGAGGTGTATGAGCTCTGTGCGACGTCTTCCGCCTCTTCGTTCGATGGCCGTCATCTGCGCCCTGGGCAGTTCCGTCCTGCTGATGACCGGCTGCACGAGCGCCGACACGACACGCTCCAGTGTCGCCGAGGCGGCTCAGACCACTCCCCCCACCACATCACCCACCGATACCGCGTCCGCCACCGATACCGCGTCCGCCACCGACACGGCGTCCGCCACCGACACGGCGTCCGCCACCGACACCGCCTCCCCCTCTCCTTCGGAGACCCTGACCGACGACCAGTCCGAGCGCAAGGCGCTGGTCCCGAAGGCGAAGGTCACCTGGGACAAGGCGGCCGACACCGCAGTCAAGGAGGTCCCGGAGGGCAAGCTCGTCGACCTCGAACTGAAGCCCACGTCCGCCGAGGCCACCGCGTCGACCGGCTCGCCCAGTCCCAGCATGCCGAACCCGGCCCCCAGCCAGGGCGCCCCCGAGTGGGAGGCGAAGGTCGCCGCTCCCGACGGCACGGTGCACCGGATCGACGTCGACGCGGTCTCCGGCAAGGTCTTCCGCACCCAGGTCGAGGACCAGGACGCGGACGACAAGCAGCAGCTCGCCGACCGGCTCAAGAAGGCGACCCAGACGCCGGAGCAGGCCGTGAAGGTGGCCACCGACAAGAGCAAGGGCACCGTCACCGGCGTCGAGCTGGACGAGAACGACAGCCGGCAGCTCCTGTGGTCCGTCGACGTGGTGTCGACCGACAACTGGAACAAGACCACCGTGGACGTCGACGCGACGAACGGCAAGATCCTGCGCGAGGACGTGGACCGCGACTGAGCGCCGCCCCGGAACGCTGCGAGAAGTACCGCGGGAAGAAGCACGAGAAGAACCACAGAAGGAACCGAGGAAGCACCACGGGAGCGGTCGGGTGGAGTCACCCGACCGCTCCCGCCGTGCCTGCCGGAAGGTGTCAGCCGGTGGTCTTGTCCACCTCCGACCGCGCGCCGGCCACCGAGCGCGGGAGAGTGAGCACGGCCAGGAAGCCGAAGACCGCCACCGCGGCGAAGAAGTAGAAGCCCCACGGATGCCCGACCCCCGAGGAGACCAGGGCACCAGTGATCGACGGGCCGACGATCGAGCCGATCCGGCCGATACCGGACGCCGAGCCGAGTGCCGTGCTGCGCACGGAGGCCGGATAGAAGTCGGTCACGTACGCGTAGACGAGTACCTGGGCCGAGAAGACGAACACGCCGGTGAAGAAGACGACGACGTTGAGCAGCAGGTCGCTCTCCATCCTTATGCTCAGGCACGCGAGCATGACCACCGAGACGGCGAACCAGCCCATCGTGGTGCCCTTGATGCCCCGCCGGTCGGCGACGAACCCGCCGAGGACCAGGCCGACGACACCGCCGACGTTGAGTACGAGCAACTGGGTGACGGCCGTGGGCACCGGATAGCCGGCGTCGTTCATCAGCTTGGGCAGCCAGGTGTTGAGGCCGTAGACCAGCAGCAGCCCCATGAACGACGCGACCCAGATGCCGATGCCCGCACGCAGGTACGCTGGCTTCAGCAGTTCGGTGAACGGCACTCGCTGGGTCCCGTCCTGCTTCGCCCGGACGAAGGCCTCCGACTCCGGCAGCTTGAACCACTGGATGGCGGCCACCACCAGGCCGACGGCGCCGAGCAGGTAGAAGAGGATCTCCCAGTCGTCGGTCACCTGCAGGGCCAGCAGCGAGGTGATCACCGCACCGGTGTGGTAGCCGGTCATCGTCAGCGTGCTGGCGCGTGCCCGGCGGCCGGCCGGCATGTGCTCGGCCATCATCGTGAGCGAGACGGGCATGCACGCGCCCAGCCCCAGACCGGCCAGCAGGCGGAGCGCGGCGAACATCGCGACGGAGTCGGCCAGCGGCACCACGAGGGTGAGGAGCGAGAACAGCGCCACCGAACCGATGAGCAGGCGGCGGCGCCCCAGCCGGTCGGCCAGCGGACCGACGCAGACCGCGCCGATCGCGACGCCCACGAGCGAGAGCGTCGCGATGGTGGTCGCGTCGCCCGCGGTCATGCCGAGGTGGTGGGTCTTGAGCAGGGTGGGGATGATGGCGCCGAGGACGACGAGGTCGTAGCCCTCCAGCAGGACGGTGATCCAGCACAGGATCACCGTCCAGGTGCTGTTGCCGGCGCGGCCGGACTGCCCGGGCGCGTCGGACGTGGTGGCGGAAGCCATGGTGAGTCTCCCCGGGGGCGGGTGTGAGTGAGCGGAGCGGGGACGGCCGGAGCGGGGACGGCCGAGGGTGGCCCGAAGCGTCAGAACGGGTAGTCGGCGATGTCCGGGCGGACCGTCACCCACTGGGTCTCGGTGAACGCCTCGATGTTGGCCGCGGCGCCGCCGAAGCGGGACCCGGTGCCGGAGGCCTTGACCCCGCCGAAGGGGGCGTTCGGCTCGTCGTTCACCGTCTGTTCGTTGATGTGGACCTTGCCGGAGTCGATCCGGTCGGCGAGCTTCATCGCCGTACCGACGTCCCCGAGGATGCCGACGGACAGTCCGTACTCGCAGTCGTTGACGATCCGCGCGGCCTCCTCCAGCGAGGAGAAGCCGATGACGGGGGCGACGGGACCGAAGACCTCCTCGCGCCACGCCGGCATGTCGGTCGTCAGACCGGTCAGGACGGTCGCGCGGTAGCCGGCACCGTCGATCTCACCGCCCGCGGCGAGCTTCGCGCCCGCCGCGACGCTGTCGGTGACGATGCCGTGCACCCGCTCCAGCTGGCGGCGGTCGATGATCGGGCCGAGGGCCACGTCCTCGCGGGCCGGGCCACCGACCGGCAGGGCCTCGGCCTTCGCGGCGAGCGCGGCGGTGTACTCCTCCACCAGCGACTCGTGCACGATGTGCCGGCCGGTCGTCATGCATATCTGCCCCTGGTGCATGTACGAGCCGAACGCCCCCGCCGAGGCGGCCTTGGACACGTCCGCGCCGGGCAGCACGACCAGCGCGTTGTTGCCGCCCAGCTCCAGGTGGGCCCGCTTCAGCAGCCGTCCGGCCTGCTCGCCGATCGCCCGGCCGACCGGCGTGGAGCCGGTGAAGGAGACGACCCGGACCTCGGGGGCCTCGACGACCGCCTGGCCGACCGAGCCGTCGCCCGGCAACAGATGGAGGACGCCGGAGGGGAGCCCGGCCGCCTCGAAGACACGGGCGATGACGACACCGCCGCTCACCGCGGTGCGCGGGTCGGGCTTGAGCAGCACGGCGTTGCCGAGGGCGAGCGCGGGGGCCACCGAACGCAGGCCGAGGATGAGCGGGAAGTTGAAGGGCGCGATCACGCTCACGACACCGGCCGGGCGGCGCCGGGCGAGCGACCAGCGGGCCTCCTCCGAGGTGAGCACCTCGCCCTGGGGGTGTGTCGGCAGGCCCGCGCACTCGAAGCACTCGCCCACCGCGAGGCCCACCTCGAAGCTCGCCTTGGACCGCACCGAGCCGGCCTCACGTACCAGCCAGTCCCCGATCTCGGCGGCGTGCTCGGTGAAGAGCTCGCCCGCGCGGCGCAGCACGGCGGCCCGCCGCTGCGGTGGGGTCGCCGCCCACTCCCGCTGGGCCTCGGCGGCCCGTGCGGCGGCGCGGCTTACGTCCTCGGTCGTGGCCAGGCCGACGGCGCCGAGCCGGTCGCCGGTGGCCGGCTCGGTCACCGGGTGCTCGATGGGGGAGTCCTGCCAGCCGTCGCTGAAGAACTTCCGGCCCCAGACGTCGCTGTCCAGGAATGTCATCGCTTGGCCTTTCCTCGGGGTGTTCGTGTTCCACGTGTCGGTCGGGGTCAGGACGGCGTGGTGAGCGCCGTGTCCACCTGGATGAGACGGGGGTGGTCCGGCCGCTCGGCGAGTACGGCGCGCAACTCCTCGGCGCCGCCGACGTGCTGGGCGCGGACGCCGTAGCCCTCGGCGATGCGGGTGAAGTCCAGCCCCGGGATGTCCAGCCCGGGGGCGTCCGGCACGCCGAGCAGTCCGCCGAACCAGCGCAGCGCCCCGTACGTGCCGTTGCGCAGCAGTACGACGGTCAGCGGGACCCGGTGCTGCGCGGCCGTCCACAGGGCGGTGATGCCGTAGTTGGCAGAGCCGTCCCCGATCACGCCGACGACCGGGCGGCCTGGCTGGGCCATCGTGACGCCGACCGCGCCGGGCAGGCCGAAGCCGAGCCCGCCGGCCGCCGGGAAGTAGTACGAGCCCTGGCGGCGCAGGTCCATCTGGCGCCACCACGCGGAGTTGGTCGACGTCGACTCGACGACGTACGCCGTGTCCTTCGGCTGTTCGTCGCGCAGCGCGGCGAAGACCTGCTCGGGGTGGAGGCCCGGTCCCTCGGCGGTGAGCGGTTCGGGCGCGGACCGGTGGGCGCCCGCCGGTCCGCGGGCGTCGAGCGACTTCAGGAGCAGGTCGATGACGACTCCCGGGTCGGCGACCAGCGCCTCGCCCATCGGCGCCCGCGCGGCGGCCGACGCGTCCTCGGTCACCTGGATGAGCCGGGTGCCCTCGGGCAGATACCGGCCGGGGAGGTACTCGTGGTAGCGGAACACCGGCGCGCCGAGCACGAGTACGAGGTCGTGGCCCTCGAAGGCCTGCGAGACGGGCGCGATCCCGGCGGGCAGCACGCCCCGGAACTGCGGGTGCCGGTTGGGGAAGGGCAGCCGGAAGAGCGAGGGTGCCGCCCACACCGGGCCGCCCAGGCGTTCGGCCAGCCGGACGGCGTCGTCGAACCGGCCGGCCGAGTCGATGTCGCCGCCCAGCACGAGCGCGGGACGCCGGGCGGCGGCGACCTGCTCCACAAGCCAGTCGCTCTGCTCGCCGCCGGGCACCGAGGCCCGCTCCACCCGCCGGTCGAGCACGGCCAGGGCATTGTCGTCGACGTCGGCCGACCAGTCGTCGTACGGCACGGAGAGATACGTGGGCCGTCGCTGGAGCCGAGCCTCGAACACGGCCTGCGCGAGCGCGCGCGGCACGTCCTCGGCGCACGCCGGTTCCGCCGCCCAGCCGACCAGCGGCTTCATCAGGGTCTGCGCGTCGACGCTCGCCAGGTTGGCCTCCGGACCGATGGCGGGCCGCACCTGCTGGCCGGCCACCACCACGAGCGGGGTGCGGGAGGCCACGGCGTTGGTCAGCGCGCCCATCGCGTTGCCCGAACCGGACGCGGCGTGCAGGTTGACCAGGACCGGGCGGCCGGTCGCCTGGGCGTAGCCGTCGGCCATACCGACGACGGCGCCCTCGTGCAGGCCGAGGACGTAGCGGAAGCTCTCGGGCAGCTCGGCGAGGAAGGGCAGCTCGTTGGAGCCGGGATTGCCGAAGACGGTGGTGAGCCCCTGGCGCTCCAGGAAATCGTGGGAGACGCGACGCACGGATGGCACGGACGGTTCCTTTCGCAGTGACGCCGGACACGCTAGGCACCCCGCGACATGGGCACCAATAGATGTTTCGGCACGCCGATATAGAGTCCATCGATATGGGCACCTTCGATCTCAACCTGGCCCGCGTCTTCGTCCTCTTGTACGAGACCGGGAGTGTCACCGCCACCGCCGAGACGCTCCACGTCACGCAGCCCACCGTCAGCTACAGCCTGGGCAAGCTCCGGCGGCACTTCGACGACGAGCTGTTCCGCCGCAACGGGCGCGGACTGACGCCCACGGCCGGCGCCCGACGGCTGTACGAGCCGCTGCAGCGCGCCCTCGCGGAGATCGACGGGACGGTCCGGCAGGGCGACGCCTTCGACCCCGGGACCATGTCGGGCCGCTTCACGATCGCCCTCTCCGACCTCGGCGAGGCGACCCTTCTGCCGAGGCTCCTCGCCGCGGCCCGCGAGCGCGCGCCCGGGGTGTCGTTCACCGTCCGCCCGTTCGACGTGGAGGACGCCGAGGGCCAGCTGCGCCGCGGCGACCTCGACGCGTTCGTGGCCACCCCGGTGATCACCTCGCACCTGACCGTGCGGATCCCGCTCTTCCGGGAGCGCTACGTCCTCATGGTCGCAGCGGACCATCCGCGCGTGCGGGGCGACTCGGTCACGCTGGCGGACCTCGCGGCCGAGCACCACGCGACGGTCTTCGGGCCGAGCGGGCACGTCGCGCCCCGGGCGGTGCTGGCCGCGCACGGGCTCCTGGAACGGGTGGCCGTGGACGCCACCCGCTTCTCGATGCTGCCCTACCTGCTGGAGCAGACCGACCTGATCGCCATCGTTCCCGAGTACGTCGGGGAGGTCTTCACCGCCTCCCACCGGGTGCGCCTGGTCCGGCTGCCCTTCGAGACAGAACCGATCGAGATCGCCCTGTACGCGCGGCACGAGTCCTCGCGCAGTCCGGCGCAGCGGTGGCTGGTGCAGTTCATGGCCCAGGTGCTGGGCGAGCAGGTGAGCCCGGCCCAGCTGCCGCCGACCGCGGCGCCCCGGTGAGGAAGGCGTCGCCGGGCGGGCGCCACCCGTCGCGGCCCACGGCCGCCGAACAGGGCGGCCCCGGGGCGCCGTCTCGCCGACGCCGGCCTCACCGGCGACGCGGTGGGGTGGACGCGCGGCGGGCACGGTGCCGTGGCACAGCCGGCTCCTGACGTGCGTGCAGGCCGGGCATCGGGTGCCGTCTTTGAGACGCTGCCCGACGGTCCGCACCTGTGCCTGCCCGGCTCGGCCGCGCTGCCGGCCCTCGCCGCCCCGACCGCCATGGTCCTGCCGCACCGACGCCCGACGTACCAGACCTGCCGGAGGCTTCGGTGCTTCGACGTACCGGACCTGCCGGACGCGTCGGACGCGGCTTCGGCCCGCGCGCACCGCGACGGGCCGCCACGCGCACCGCAGTTGCTCCGCCACTTCTCACTCAACTCACCGTAGATGTTTGCCGCCACAGTGAAAGGCAAGGCGGTGTCCATGAGCGATCCGAACAAGGACACGAGCCAGAAGCCCACCACCACACGGACCGCCGATGCCAAGGCGCGCGACGCCGCGGACAGGGCGACCGCCCCCGCCTCGCGGGCCGGGCAGGTCGCCGCGGGCAAGGCCGGTGACGCGGCGTCAGCGGCCAAGGCCGGCGCCCAGCGTTCGGCCCAGGCCGCGAACGGCGCCGTGCAGACGGCGTCGAAGGGCGTCGAAGCCGGCCGTCAGGCGGTCGTCACCACCTCGGGGCACGTCGCGGCCACGGCCAGGACGGCGTGGACGGTCATCGCCCACCGCAAGCTCGTCGCCGCGGGCGTGGGCGCCGGCGTCACCGCCCTGACCGCCGCGTCGTACGCGGTGGGCCGCCGCGCGGGGCGCCACACGCACGGCCCACTCACCCGCCTCACCGGCGGCCGGATCTGACGCCTGCCGGACGGACATCTCCGCGGATCGGCGGCCGGGGTCGATGGCGGGGGCAAACGCTCCACGGCCATGAAGGTGACCGCCGCGCTCCGGTGGGCGGGCCGCGCGTCGTACCGGTCGCCGGCCGGCGCCCGCCGCGCCGTACCCCGACGTACGGGCCGGACCGGCGGTACCGGCCACCCCACCTCGGTCACACCGTCGGCCCCGGCCGGCGGCCCGGACGTCGGTACCGCTCCCCGGACAAGGGAAGATGGGACCGCGAGCGAAGTCCCGACCGATGCGGAGGAGTGGGCGCATGCAGCATGACCGAGCCGGAAAACCGGCCGGCCCCGAGGACCTGATCGACGTCGCCCGGCTGGTGACGGCGTACTACGCCCTGCACCCGGACCCGGCCGAGCCCGGGCAGCGCGTGGCCTTCGGCACGTCCGGGCACCGCGGATCGTCCCTGGCGGCGGCCTTCAACGACGACCACATCGCCGCCACCAGCCAGGCCATCTGCGAGTACCGCACCGCACAGGGCACCGACGGCCCGCTCTTCCTGGGCGCCGACACGCACGCCCTGTCCGAGCCCGCCAGGATCACCGCGCTGGAGGTGTTCGCCGCCAACGACGTGACCGTCCTCATCGACATCGCGGACGGCTACACCCCCACCCCGGCGGTCTCGCACGCCATCCTCACCCACAATCGAGGCCGTCCCTCGGGCCTGGCCGACGGCGTGGTCGTCACCCCCTCGCACAACCCGCCCGCCGACGGCGGCTTCAAGTACAACCCGCCGAACGGCGGTCCCGCGGGCTCGGACGCGACCTCCTGGATCCAGGACCGGGCCAACGAGATCATCACGGCCGGCCTGAAGGACGTACGGCGCGTCCCCTACGCCCAGGCACTCGCCGCGCCCGGCACGGGCCGCTACGACTTCCTCGGCGCCTACGTCTCGGACCTGCCGAGCGTCCTGGACCTCGACGCCGTCCGGACGGCGGGCGTGCGGATCGGTGCCGACCCGCTGGGCGGCGCCTCCGTCGCGTACTGGGGCCGGATCGCCGAACAGCACCGCCTGGACCTGACCGTCGTCAACCCGCTCACCGACCCCACCTGGCGGTTCATGACGCTGGACTGGGACGGGAAGATCCGCATGGACTGCTCGTCGCCGCATGCGATGGCCTCACTCATCGAGCAGCGCGACCGCTTCACCATCGCCACCGGCAACGACGCCGACGCCGACCGGCACGGCATCGTCACCCCCGACGCCGGGCTGATGAACCCCAACCACTACCTCGCCACCGCGATCTCCTACCTCTACGCCCACCGCACCGACTGGCCCTCGGACGCCGGCGTCGGCAAGACGCTGGTGTCCTCCGGCATGATCGACCGGGTCGCCGCCGACCTCGGCCGACGGCTGGTCGAAGTACCCGTCGGCTTCAAGTGGTTCGTGGACGGGCTGGTCGGCGGCACGCTCGGCTTCGGCGGCGAGGAGTCGGCCGGGGCGTCGTTCCTGCGTCGGGACGGCTCGGTGTGGACCACGGACAAGGACGGCATCATCCTGGCGCTGCTCGCCTCCGAGATCACCGCCGTCACCGGCGAGACGCCCTCCGAGCACTACGGAGCTCTCACCGCACGCTTCGGCGAACCGGCCTACGCCCGCATCGACGCCCCGGCGACCCGTGAGGAGAAGGCCCGCCTGGCCAAGCTGTCCCCGGCCCAGGTCACCGCCGACACCCTCGCCGGAGAGCCGGTCACCGGCGTGCTCACCGAGGCGCCGGGCAACGGCGCGGCCATCGGCGGCATCAAGGTGACGACCGAGAACGCCTGGTTCGCGGCCCGTCCCTCCGGCACCGAGGACGTCTACAAGATCTACGGGGAGTCGTTCCTCGGGGCGGACCACCTCCGGCAGGTGCAGGACGAGGCCAAGCTCGTCGTCCTCGGTGCCCTGGGCGGCTGAGGCCGCACCGGCAGCCCCAGCCCCCCGCCCCGGGCCGGTCAGTGACGACCGGCCCGGGGAAGTGCCGCGGTAAGTCCGCGGATCTTCGACCTGGTCCTCCGTGTCGGCTCCACCCACGCCTTCGCGGCCTGCCCGCCACCCGGGCCGCCGCACGCGAGCACCTGGCACCCGGCGGACGTGACTGGCCGGTGACGGCCTCTGGGAAGGCCAACCGTCCACCGAGGCCGTCGAGATGCTCGACGGTCTCACCGACCTGCCGACCGCGTTGGACCGCACTGGGCTTCCTCTGCCGCGTCCCGCGCCCGACGAGCGACTGAGTGGTGAGAGCTCGGAGTGCTCCTGATCGATCGGACGGGCCGTCCTCCGATGTTTCCCGGATTTGGGGGTAGACGGGCTGGCGTAACGGTCAAGGCTCAGGAAGAGGGCGGATCGGATGGACAGGGCTGCCCAGAATGGGGACCGGCTGAGAAACGAGCTGGTCAGGGTTTCGGCAGAGTACGAGGGCATGCCCGGCGACATCGCCCGGGGCCGGGAGCTGGCCCGCGGGTTCCTGGCACGGGTGCGGGCGGCGCAGGGCCTCCCGGTGTCCGACCGCGCGACGGACCTGGTGCAGCTGGTGGTCAGTGAGCTTCTGACGAACGCCTGCAAATACGCGCCCGGCCCCTCGTTGGTCGATCTGGAGCTGGCCGAGGACCGGGTGGAAGTCACGGTGTGGGACAGCGACCCGGTGCTGCCGGTGGCCGAGACGGCGGACCCGGGCCGGATCGGTCGGCACGGGCTGGAGATAGTGATGGCCGTCTGCCAGAGCTTCGAGGTACACCGGGAACCGGTCGGCAAGCGCATGAGGGCCGCGGTGCGGCTCGCCGACGACATGAACGGCAGGGCCGTCGGCCACCCGTCCTGATGCCCACGGTGTGACGGCCCCACGCCCGGCGGTTTGACGGCCCCACGCCCGGCGAGTCGACGGTTTCAGAGCCCGGGGGAGTGGGTCCACCACCGCCGTACGAGACGGCCGATCCGCCGCCCGTCGCCCCTACCGTACGGCGGGTACGGCGGGCCGCGGGCTCCCGGCCCGGAGCCGGTACACCACGCTGCGGCGCAGCGGCCCCTCGGGTACGTCCGGGTCGTCGAAGTCGTCGGCCGGATCGTGGGTCATGCCGAGGCGGCGCATCACCGCCCGCGAGCGGAGATGGGTGGCCGCCGTCACCGCGAGGACCTCATCCAGCCCGAGTTCCTCGAAGGCGTGGGTCACCACGGCTCGCGCGGCTTCGGTGGCGTAGCCGTGTCCCCAGGCCGGACGGGCCAGACGCCAGCCGGCCTCCACTCCGGCGAACGGCATGCCGTCCTCCACGGGGTCGAGCCCGGTGAAGCCGATGAACTCCCCGGTGGCGATGACCTCCACCGCCCACCACCCCCAGCCCCGCCGCACGAGATCGGCCTGGAAGAGAGCCGCGGACGCCTCACTCTGCTCCCTGGTGAGCACCTCGGGGAAGTACTCACGGACCACCGGGTCGGCGTTCATGGCCGCCCACGGGGCGAGGTCGGACGCCCGCCACTCGCGGAGCACGAGACGGTCGGTTCGCAGCTCGGACATCCCGGCAACCTACGGGGGGCGGCCCCGTGGAGCGACCGAATAAACGGACGGCCGACGCCGCTCACAGGCTCACCGCAGTGCTTCCTGCGCGTCGATCACCTCGGCCGCCTTCGGCGGCTGGACGTCCAGCGGCTCGTCGAAGTCGGCGAAGGACGTGGTCGTGTCGTACTCGTCACCCTTGTAGACCGCCTTGAGCAGATACGGCTTGCCCTCCGTGGCGACGTAGAAGGTGTATGTCCCGCCCTCGTCCTCCTTGTCGGTCACGGTCAGTTCGACCGCCTTCCGGTCGCCGACGCGGGCGTCCTTCCCCTTCTTCGCCTCACCGAAGGATTCGAAGGGACGCGTGCAGGAGGAGAGCCCGTCACCGGGCTGCGCCGCGTCGGCGGGCGTCTTGATCCACAGCCGCTGCTCGCTGGTGACGCTGCCGGGCTTCCGTTTCTCGAGATAGGCGCGGTCGGGACGGACGTAGTCGGTCTTGCCCAACCGGATCTGGTCGAGGGAGCCGCCCTGGGAGAACGTGGTCCTCGCGGTGCACCGGCTGTCGAGGTCGGTCACGAGCCGGACGGTGACCGTACCGCCCTGCGCCGCGGTGCTGGTGGAGTCGACCCGCACGGACTTCAGCGCCCGCATCGCGGCGTTGGCGTCTTCGAGCATGTCGTCGGCGGACTCGTTCGCGCCCGAGTCGCCGCTGCCGCACCCCGCCACCAGGGCCCCGGCCAGCAGACAGGTCAGCACGGTCGCCGCCGTGGTCGTGTTCTTCGTCCGCACGCAACCCTCCAGGTACAAGATGAGCACCGGGAGCCTACCCGACCTCCCTCCTTCGGCCCTCAGGAGCGGTTCATCCCCGCCCCCTGGGGGAACCTGGCGGGATGGACGGCGTCGGAAGGCTGTGAGGGTCGTGACATCACGCTGGGCGGGGCACCGGGACAGCGGTGAGCCAGGAGCCGACGGAGCGGACAGTGCCCCGGGCCCCGACTTCGCCCGCGCCGTCCTGCACGCTCTCGGCGCCGGCGTCCTCACCCTTGACACGTCCGGCCGGATCACTTCCGTGAACCCCTGGGCCGAGCACCTGCTGGGGCGGTCGGCGCGGGACATGATCGGACGCGACGCGCACGACCTCCTGCACCGGCACGCCGACGGCGGCCCCGTGCCACGCGAACGCTGCTCGCTGCGCAACCCCCTGTACGGGACGTCCTCCGAGGAGGGAAGCGAGGAGTACTTCGAGCGGGCGGACGGCACCACGGTTCCGATCATCTGGGCGACCACCCCGCTGGCCGGGGAGGGCGGGCGCGGGCCGGAGGGGCTGGTGCTCGTCTTCCACGACTTCAGCCTGCACCGCAGCGCCGCCGAGGAGACCGAGGCGCGCACCGCCGCTCTGGAGGCCCTCACCGCCCGGCTGCACCTGGTGGCCGAGATCTCAACGGTGCTGGTTCCCACCGAGCGCACCTCCGCAACGATTCGCCGCCTCCTGCGCCTGATGGTGCCGGAACTCGGCCAGTGGGCCGCGGTCGACGTCTACCCGGGGCACTCGGACGTCCTGGAGCGGGTTGCCGTCCGCAGCAGCACCCACCCGCACCGGGCGGGACGGCTGAGGGGGCGGGTGACCTCGCTGCCCGACCCGGCCCGCGCCGTGCTGACCCGGCTGGTCAACGGTGACCGCCCCGCCCCGGTGAGCGCCGAGGACCTGCTGCGTGACCCCCACAACCCGCTCGCCGCCACCCACCGCGTGCTGTTCGAGAGGCTCGGCGGACACTCGGCCGTCATCGTGCCGCTCCGCACCCGGCAACGGACGTACGGGATGCTGACCGTGGCACGCGCGCAGGAGCACCCCGCACACACCGAGGACGAGGTCGCCCTGCTGGCCGACATCGGCCGCCGTGTCGGACTGGTCCTGGAGAACGCCCGTCTCTACCACGAGCAGCAGAACGTCGCCGAGACCATGCAGCGCCAACTGCTGACGCCCCTCCCACAGGTCGACCACCTCCGCATGGCGGCCCGGTACTGGCCCGCCGAGAGCGCCATGGAGGTCGGTGGCGACTGGTACGACGCCTTCCTGCTCGCCGACGGTGTCATGGCCCTGGTCATCGGGGACGTGGTCGGACACGACCTGCAGGCCGCCGCACACATGGCAGAGGTCCGCAACATGCTGCGCGCCCTGGCCTGGGACCACCAGGAGCCGCCCAGCGTGATCATGCGGCGTCTCGACGAGGCCGTGACCAACACCAGTGACGCCCCCATGGCCACGCTCGTCTTCGCCCGCGTCGAGGGCCCCGAGGGCGGCCCCTGGCAGTTCCACTGGGTCAACGCCGGCCATCCGCCGCCCTTGCTGATCGCACCGGACGGCGGGACCCGCTTCCTGGAGGCCGGCCACGGACCGCTCATCGGCATGGGCGCCACCCTGCGCCTCGGTCTGGACTGGCCCGACGCGCACGAGGAGCTCCCGCCGGAGAGCATCCTCCTGCTCTACACCGACGGTCTGGTGGAGAGCCGCGACCGCCCGATCGACCTCGGTATGGCCAAGCTCCGCCACCACGCCGGCGTCCTGGCCCGCCGGCTGGAGGGGCGGAACATCGACGAGTTCTGCGACGAACTGCTCGCCCGTATCACGCCGCGCGGCGACGACGTCGCCCTGCTCGCCCTGCGTCTGCCCGGAGCCGGCGCCGGCGCCCCGGGGGACACCGCACCGCCTCCACCGTCCCAGTCCGCGCACAGTGAGGCAGCCCCCGACCGGGCCGCTCCGGGCTCACGCCGTCAGCAGCCCGAGGTGGAGGACACGACACACGTCGACCCGGACGAGTAGCGAAGAGCGGGGCGGCTCCGAAGAGCGGGGCGGCGACGCCGCGTTCACGTGCGCCGTTCCCCTCCATGCGCCTGTCCGGTCGCGTGCCGCCGTGCGCCGTTCCGCATCCCGTACCCGTCCGGTCGCGTGCCGCGTGCGGAAGCGGCGTGCGTGCGTTCGACTGCTGGGGGATGCCAGGGAGCGTCCCCCCGACAGCCGGCCCGCCGCACGGCCGGGCCCTGACCGAAGGAGGGCACATGCCCATCTGCACCACCCGCGACGGCGTCGACATCTTCTACAAGGACTGGGGTGCGGGCCGTCCGGTCGTGTTCATCCACGGCTGGCCGCTGAACGGCGACGCCTGGCAGGACCAGCTCAAGGCGGTGGCCGATGCAGGATACCGCGGCATCGCCCACGACCGCCGCGGGCACGGCCGCTCCACTCCGGTCTACGACGGCTACGACTTCGACACCTTCGCCGACGACCTGAACGACCTGATCACCCGTCTCGACCTGCGCGACGTCACCCTTGTCGCGCACTCCATGGGCGGTGGCGAACTCGCCCGCTACATCGGCCGGCACGGCACCGAGCGGGTCCGTTCCGCGGTGCTGCTCTCCGCGATCACGCCGCTGATGCTGCAGGGGCCGGACAACCCCGAAGGTGTTCCGCAGTCGGTGTTCGACGGCATCAAGGCCGGCATCATCGAGGAGCGCTCGCAGTTCTGGAAGGACACCGCGGTCAACTTCTTCTCCGCCGACGGCGACGGCGGGGACAAGGTCACCCAGGGGAATAGGGACGCTTTCTGGTACATGGCGATGGCGCAGACCATCCAGGGCGGCGTCGACTGCGTGGACGCGTTCGGCACGACGGACTTCCACGAGGACCTGAAGAGGTTCGACGTCCCGACCCTGGTCGTCCACGGCGACGACGACCGGATCGTCCCCGTCGACGCCACGGGCCGCAAGACGGCTCGGCTGGTGCCGGGCGCGGAGCTGAAGGTCTACGAGCAGGGCTCCCACGGCATCGCCGTGGTGCCGGGCGACAAGGAGCGGTTCAACGCGGACCTCCTGACGTTCCTGAAGAGCTAGCCCCGGCCCGGTGCGAGGAAGTGGCCGCCCGTGTCGGCCCGACGCCCCGGCGCGGGCCGCGGTCCGGGCGGACGTTCACCCGGCTGATCGTCTTGAGTGGTGCGAACCGGAAGACTGACTGACGGTAATTCACGTCGGGGCCGGGTCCCCTCAGCTGACGAAGCACCAGCTGCCCGGTCATGACGGAAGGAACTCAGATGCGTTCTGCTCGCATGCTCCTGACCACGGCGGCGGCCTCGGCCGTCCTCGTCCTCGGCGCTCCCGGCGCCTACGCGGCGGTCGGGGGCGACTGGGAACACGACGACTCCTCCTACAGCAAGGAGCACGACAACGGAGGCAAGCACGAGGAGCCGCGCGGCGGCATGCACACGGGTGGCGGTGCGCTGACCGCGGTGACCGAGGGTGACTGGGAGGGCGGGTCGAAGCAGGGCTCGGAGACGTCCAAGCAGGACTCGGAGAGCTACAAGCAGGACGAGGGCGACAAGTCCTGGGGCGGCGGCGAGCACGAGAAGCCGCGCGGTGGCATGCACACCGGAGGCGGCGGACTGGACGCGCCGACCACGACCGCGGGCGGACTGGCCGTCCTGGGCGTCGCCGCGACCGGTCTGTACGCCGTCCGGCGCAGGAAGTCGGCTCACGGGATGGCGTGAGCCGTGCCGGGCGCTATAGCCGTCGGGCCGCCACCCAGGCACCGCGTGGCGGCCCGGCTCGCTTCCCCCGTCCTGTCCGCCGCCCTGCCCCAGTGAGGTGGTCCTCGATGCCAGTCCCCCCTTCCTCCCCCGCCGACGACGAGCAGGCGCCGACAGGGTCCCGCTCGGGCACGACGGTGCTGTGTGCCGTGGCCCTCCTGGTCCTGGCGGTGAGCCTGGTCGGCGGCAACGACACGTCGGCCGACTCCTCCCGCCCACCGCTCGCCGCGCAGCCCGGTGTGTCGGCCCCCTCCGCAGCCGGCGGCCAGGCGGACACGGAAACGGAAACGGACGCGGAAACGGACACGGACCTGCCGCGCTCGAAGCCGGTGCGTCTGCTCATCCCGGAGATTTCCGTCGACGCACCCTTCACCGACCTCGCCATCGGCGCGAACGGGCAGCTGGAGCCCCCGCCGCCCGACGACACCAACCTCGTCGGCTGGTACGCCAAGGGCGCCTCCCCCGGAGAGAGGGGCACCTCGATCATCGCCGGACACGTGGACACGAAGACGTCCGCGGCCGTCTTCGCGTACCTCGGCCGGCTGGACGAGGGAGACGTCTTCCACGTCCGCAGAGCCGACGGACGCCAGGCGTCCTTCGAGGTCGACGGCCTGGAGACGTTCGACAAGGACGACTTCCCCAGCAAGCGCGTGTACGGCGACGCGGACCGGGCCGAGGTACGCCTCATCACCTGCGCGGGCGACTACGACCGCAAGGCCAAGGACTACACCGAGAACCTGGTGGTCTTCGCGCACCTCGTCTGACTTCCGCGGCGGGGTGCCGGCGGGGCCGGTCACCCGCGCAGTGCACACGGGTCGCGCGCCACCGGGGCCGGGCACACCATCGAGGAACGCTGGCGTCGCATCACCGCGGCCGACGTTCAGTTCCGCACCCGCGAAGGAGATGTGCGCAGGATGACCACCACGTCCACCCCTGTTTCGGAACCGCCGACGCGACAGGCGTCGCACCGTGTCTCCCAGTCCGTGTTCGACGGCTCCAGGCTCCGGGTCGTCCTGCTGGTGGAGGTCTACGACGGCGCCCAGCAGCAGTTCCTCGAGACGTACGAGCAACTGCGCAGCCACGTCGAGTCCGTTCCCGGCCACCTCGGCGAGCAGTTGTGCCAGTCCATCGAGAACCCCTCCCAGTGGCTCATCACCAGCGAGTGGGAGAGCGCCCCGCCCTTCCTGACCTGGGTGAGCAGCGAGGAGCATGTGCGGATGGTGAAACCGCTGCACAACTGCGTGCGGCACACCAGGTCGCTCCGGTTCCACGTCGTCCGCGAGACGAGCCACCCGGCGGCGGGTGGTGAGAGTACCCGGGGCGGGCTCCAGACTGCGCCCCGCCTCGGCGACGGCGTGATCCGGCACGCGATCACCTTCACGGTGAAACCGGGCAGCGAGGAGGCGGTCGCCAAGGTCCTCGCCGACTACGCCTCGCCCGAGCCGCGGGTCGACGACACCACACGGCTGTGCCGTACCTCCCTGTTCCTGCACGGCAACCGGGTGGTACGGGCCATCGAGGTGCGCGGTGACCTGCTCGCGGCCCTGCGGCACGTGGCCGAGCAGCCCGAGGTGCGGGCCGTCGAGGAGGCCCTCAACCCGTATATGGAGCAGGACCGTGATTTCGGCGACCCGGAGTCCGCCCGGGTCTTCTACACACGGGCGGCGCTGCCCGCCGTCCACCACGTGACCGCGGGCCGTCAGGACCCGGCGGCGCGGCGGCAGGCGTTGTCGTACCCGGCCAGGCCGGGCTGCGGCATGCGGCTGGCCCGGCTGCTCGCCGAGCGCGACGAGGCGGCGGCACAGGACCCGCGCAGCCCCGTTTTGTGCAGCACGGTCTTCCAGCGCGACGACGTCGTGGTGCGACTGGTAGACGTACGAGGCGGGCTCGACGCCGTCGGCCCGGCGGTGTCCCTCGGTCTTCCGGACCCCGGACAGGTGGCCGAACTGACGACGCTCCTCGACGGCCCGGCCGGTACGGACGGGTCCGCGCCCGCGGCAGACGACCTCGCCCGGGCTCTCGAGGGTGCCCGGATGGAGCTGGTCACCGACCGTCGGGCGCCCGACGCCTGATCGGCCACTCCACGGCACGCACACGCCGGCCGCCGGACCGCCGCGGGGGCGGTCCGGCGGCCGGCGTGCCGCGTCTCAGGGTCAGCTCACTCGGGCACGGTGCAGTCGAACGCGTGCAGGTAGGGATTGACCGGGCGGATGTCGTCGATGACGAGGCCGGCGTCGGTCAGCCGGCCGGCCATGCTGTCGGTGGTGTGTTTGGCGCCGCCGACGTTGAGGAGCAACAGCAGGTCCATGGCGGTGCTGAACCGCATCGAGGGCGTGTCGTCGACGAGGTTCTCGATGACCACGACGCGGGCCCCGGGCCCGCCCGCCGCGATGACGCCCCGCAGCGCACGGGCGGTGCTGTCGTCGTCCCACTCCAGGATGTTCTTGATGACGTACACATCGGCCCGGACGGGGACTGACACCCGGCAGTCACCCGGCACGATTCGCACGCGGTCCGCGAGCGATCCGCCCTCGCGCAGCCGCGGGTCGGCGTTCTCCACCACGCGTGGCAGGTCGAGCAGGGTGCCGTGCATCGACGGGTACTTCTCCAGCAGGCTCGCCACCACGTGTCCCTGGCCGCCGCCGATGTCCGCGACCGACGTGCTCCCCGACAGGTCGAGGAGCGCCGCAACGTCCTGGGCGGACTGCCGGCTGGAGGTGGTCATGGCGCGGTTGAAGATTTCGGCCGACTCGGGGGCGTCCTCGTTGAGGTAGGGGAAGAACTCCTTGCCGTACAGGCCCTCGACGACGTTGCCGCCGGTGCGCACCGCCTCGTCAAGCCGGGGCCACGCGTCCCAGGTCCACGGCTCGGTGCACCACAGCGTGATGTAACGCAGGCTGTTCGGGTCGTCCTCGCGCAGCAGTCGGGACATGTCCGTGTGCGCGAAGGTCCCGTCCTTGTGCTCGGCGAAGACGCCGTAGCAGGTCAGGGCGCGCAGCAGCCGGCGCAGCGGCCCCGGCTCGGTCTTCACCGCGGCCGCGAGGTCCTCCACGGCCGTGGGGGTGTCGCCGAGCGCGTCGGCCACGCCGAGCCGGGCGGCCGCGCGGAGGGCGGCGGCACATGCCGCCCCGAACACGAGCTCCCTCAGCCGCATGGGCGGGGGCGGGGCAGTCTGTGCGGTCGTCATGTGCCGCTTCCTTCCCTACTTCGGCCTGCTTGGGTCCACCGGGGGCTACGGCCGGCCGGTCAGCACAGCCCCGCGGGCTTGGAGGCCCCGCAGGTGTTGCCCTCGAAGGTGTTGCTCTTGGCGGTCTCCCCGGTCCCGGCGTTGACCAGGTCGGCGGGGGAGTTGTCGCGCAGCCTGTTGCCGGTGATCTCGTTCTTCGAGTTGGGGGCGCCCACCATGCTCGCGGCCAGGACGATGCCACCCGACATCGAGGACTTGCCGGAGTTGCCCTCGACCGTGTTGTCGGCCACCAGGACCTTCTCGGTGCCGGTCAGGACGATGCCGGAGCCCTGGAGCGCCTCCAGCCGGTCGGTCTTCGGGCAGGACTTGTTGTTGCGCACGACGTGGTTGTCGCGCACGACCAGGTCGCCGGCCATGGGCTTGTTCTCGTCGCCGACGACGAACACGCCCGCGCAGTTGCCGCCGATGTAGTTGTCCGCGACGGCGAGGTTGCGCAGACGGCGGACGGTGATGCCGATCCGGTTGCCCTCGAGGCGGTTGTGCGCGACGACCGTGCCCTCGGTGTCCGCGGCGCCTTCCTCGGCCTTGATGGTGTTGGCGAGGAAGATGCCGGCGTCGCCGTTGTCGCGGGCGATGTTGTCCAGGAAGATGCCGTGGACCGACCGCTCCTGGGCGATGCCCCAGACGCCGTTCTTCACCGCCGTCACGTTCCGCACGGTGAGCCCGTCGGTGGCCATGGAGAACAGGCCGGTGCGCTTGAAGCCGGTCACCGTCAGGTTGGCGACGGTGATGCCCTTGACGTTCTTGTCCTTCGTCCCGATCACGCAGATGCCGTTGCCGCCCTCGGCACACGTGTTGTCGGTGGCCTTCTCCGTGCTCGGCCTGATGACCGTGCCGCGGCCCACGCCCCGCAGGGTGAGCCCGGGCGTGCTCACCTTGACGCTCTCGTGGTAGGTGCCGGAGGTGACGAGAACGGTGTCGCCCGACTCGGAGGCGTCCACCGCCTTCTGGATCGACTCGCCGGGGTGGACCACATGGGTCGTGTGGTCGGCGGATGCCGGGGCCGCGCCGAGCCCCGTTCCGATCATCGCTGCGGTGCACACCAGGTACACGACATGACTTTTCTTCATGTTCCGCACGCTATGCCCGAAAGATTCACGCACGGGACGGATAAGCCATCCGACGGCGTGTCATGAACGGACGGTGATCCGGTGGTTCCCGGGCAGACGGTGTAAGTGATCAACATGTCGGCCGCTGGGAGGAACGACCATCGTGACGGTGCCTGAACGCCGCACCCGCCCGAGACGCTACGGGCGCCGCTTCGACCTCCGCGCGACCGCCGTGTTCTTCGGCCTCGCCGCTGTCGGTCTGATCGTCGTGGGGTGGGTCGGCCGAATGGCCGTCGACGTCGCGCAGCGGCGTCCCCTGTGGGCCGTCGTCCTGGTCCTCGGGGGAGTGGTGGCAGGCGTCGCCTGCCGGCGCGGGCGCTTCGGGTTCTCCCCGTCCAGGCTGGCGCGCCGTACCACCGGCGCCCTGGAGGAGGCCACGGCGACAGCCCTGGACGCGCTGGAGGAGCAGCGGTCGGCGATGCCTGCGGACGAGGCGCCCGGTGTCGAGGACTCCACCGCGGTGGCGGACGTCGGCCACGAGGCGCTCAGCCCCGACGAGTTCGAGCAGGCGATAGCCGGTCTGTGCGTACGCGACGGCTGCGCCGAGGTGGAGGTGGTGGGCGGAGCGGGCGACCTCGGTGCGGACGTGGTGGCGGTGGCTCCCGACGGCCGGCGTGTCGTCATCCAGTGCAAGCGCTACGGCGACGACAACAAGGTCGGCTCCCAGGACCTGCAACGCTTCGGCGGTACCTGTTTCACCGTCCACGAGGCCGACGTCGCGGTCCTCGTCACCAGTAGCGACTTCACCGCACCGGCCGTCGAGTACGCCCAGCAGTGCGGAATAGTCTGCGTGAACGAGGCGCGACTGCGCGACTGGAGCGAGGGCCTGGGACCGGCGCCCTGGGTGCCGACTCCCCTCGTGGAGGACGGGACGGACTCCTCGGGCCAGGCCGTCCAATGATCTCCCGGGGTGCTCAGCGCCCCGCCGTCCGCCGGGGTGAAGCGATTCTGCAGCCGCCCAGTGGCAACCTGGGCGGTATGGGCAAGACCGCGCTGATCGTCATCGACATGATCAACACCTACGATCACGAGGACGCCGAGCTTCTGATTCCCGCCGTGGAATCCGTGTTGCCGGCGCTGACCGGCCTGCTGGAGCGGGCCCGGCGCCAGGACGTTCCCGTGATCTACGTCAACGACAACTTCGGCGAGTGGCGCTCGCACCACGGCGAGATCCTCGACAAGGCGCTCTCCGGTCCGCACGGCCGCCTCGTCGAGCCACTGCGGCCCGACGAGTCCTCCCTCTTCGTGGTCAAGGCACGCCACTCGATCTTCTTCGAGACCCCGTTGACGAACCTGCTCTTCGAGCAGGGGATCGACCGGCTCGTGCTGTGCGGGCAGGTGACCGAACAGTGCGTGCTCTACTCGGCGCTCGACGCACACATCCGCCACCTGCGGGTCGTCGTTCCGCGCGACGCGGTCGCCCACATCCACACCGACCTGGCGGATGCCGCGCTGCGCATGATGCAGCGGAACATGGGTGCCCGGGTGTGCGACAGCGGCGAGTTGTGGACGTGAGGCGATCCGTCCAGGGGCGGCACGCGGGCGTGAGCGCCAGCCTTGAGCCGGTCGCGTGGCCGCGCTCGCCGACCGCCCCCGTGGGGAGATGGTTCGGGTGCTCCGACTGGCGTACGGAGGGCGCGGCCTGCACGGCACACCGTCGTCACGTGGTGTAACAGTCTTCGTATGATCTGTAGACGAAATGCTCATCCGAGCGGCGCGCGCAGTTCGCAGGGCCGAAGGATCCGGACCGCTGTGGTGGTCCTGTTCGCCGCGACCGCACTGGGGGCGACCACTGAAGCAGCGGCCTCACCGTCGGCCCCCCTGCGCACCGACTGGGACGCCATCGCCGCGTGCGAATCCGGCGGCGACTGGGGTGCGAACACCGGCAACGGCTACTACGGGGGGCTGCAGTTCGCCCGGTCGAGCTGGATCGCGGCGGGCGGCCTCGCGTACGCCCCGCGCGCGGACCTCGCCTCCCGCGGGGAGCAGATCGCCGTGGCCAAGCGCCTGGCCCGTATCCAGGGGATGTCGGCCTGGGGGTGCGCCTGACGCTCCAGCGCGGCGCGGCCGGCGTAAGTAGTCATGTGAGCCTTTGCGCCGGACGGCTCCCGGCGCTCGGGGCGGCGCCCCGACCCGACCGCCGTGTTGACCGGGTAACCCGTGGGCGTGCATGTGTGCCGTCCACCGCCGGATCCCGTTTCCCGCGGCCGGCGGGTGGGCAGTCCCCCGGCGGGGGAGCCGAGGGGCGGTCCCGGACGTTCCGTACGCCGATACGTCCGGGGCCGCCCTCGCGGCCTCCCTCTGCGGGAGGAGCTAGGCGTCGGCCTGTCCCCTGTCCCGGCCGACGAGTTCGCGCAGCCGGTCCAGATCGGCGGCGTGCTCGCTCACCCGCACACCGACGAGTCCGTAGGTGAGGAGCACCGCGCCCGCCACGGACAGGGGTACGGAGAGGCCGAGCAGCGTCAGCGCCTCGGGCCAGTCCCGTTCGTCGCCGCAAGGATCCTTGGCCGGTCCCTCGTTCGCGGTTCCGTCGTCGGTGAAGAGGCGGGACTCGCACTCCAGCGGGGACGTCGAGTACTTGCGCTCGACCTCGTAGGGAGTGGCGAGCAGCACGCCGCACCACACCCACAGCACGCCCGCGACGGCCAGTAGAGCGAAACCGATGCTCCTTGTCCGGCGTCCGCGTTCACGGAACTGCATGTCGAATACTTGTGGATGCACGAGGGTCGAACCTAGCAGTCGTGCCGCGGAGGGGCGCACGGGATCCACACCGGCTCGAAACGGCCAACGAGGCAGGTGGTCAGGCCCGGTTGGGGGCGTGCTCCTTCAGGAAGGCTCCCGCGTGGGCCGCGGCCTCCTCCTTCGTCGCGTACCAGGAACCGGGATCGGCCGCCCCGTGCGTCCCGTCCGCGCCTTCCCCGGTCCACCGCCAGCCCCCTGAGGAAGGCTCCGGCGTCAGCTCGGCCGTTCCGCCGCACAGTTCGAGCGTGCCGCCGGCCGGTGCCGCCGTGGTCGCCCCGCGGTCGACGGCTCCGGGCCACTTCTTGCGGGCGCCCTGCCGGGTGATGCCCCAGACGGCACCCATCTGTTCGTAGCTCGCGCCGTAGGATCCGGCGGTGTCCGCCGCGATCGCCGTCAGCCGCTTGACCTCAGTGTCGACCACCTTCCAGGCGGCCAGAACGGACAGTGTCACCTCACGGGGGTCCGCCTCCCACATGCGGTCCTCCGGCAGTCCCGGCGTCCGGGAACGCACGGCGGACGCGAGGGGGGTGAGTGCGTCGTAGAGAGCCTTGTCGAGCTCCACCTGTTCTTCGGGAGTGATCTGGAACAGAGCCATGCGACAACGATAGTTAACGAATCGCGAGTTGTAAACTTTGGTTGTCGATGATGCCTGTGCAGGTCCGAACCTCAACTCCGAGTGCGCCGCCCCGAGTAGGCGGACCAGCGGCCGTCGCGCCGGGCCACCGTGATGTCGCGCCCGAAGCACGCGGTCAGGAGGGAGTCGGTCAGGACGTGGTCCACGGACCCCTGGGCCAGGGTCCGGCCCCGCGCAGCAGCAGGGCGTGACCGACGGCCGGGAACAGCTCCTCCAGGTGGTGGGTGACCGTCACGGTGGCCAGCCGCGGGCGCCCCTCGGCCAGTTGGTGCATGGCCTCGACGAGGTCCTCGCGGGACGGCAGGTCCAGGGCGTTGAACGGCTCGTCCAGGAGCAGCAGGGCCGGGTCGGCCATCAGTGCCCTGGCGATGAGGATCCGCGCCCGCTGCCCGCCCGAGCAGACGCCGTACGGCCGGTCGGCGAGGTCCTTGACGTCGAGTTCGGTCAGGAGGTCGTGGGCACGGAGCCGCACCTCGTCGTCGTACGTCCGCCACAGGGGCTGCACGGTGCCGCTGTGGCCGGTGAGGACGACCGCGTGGGCCGTGAGGTCCTGGGGCACCCGCTGGGCGGAGGTGACATGGCCGATGCGCGCGCGCAGCTCGCGGACGTCGACGCGGCCGAGCCGGCTGCCGAGGACGTCGACGGTGCCGACCGTGGGGTGCATGAGTGCGCCGATCAGCCGCAGCAGGGTGGTCTTCCCGGCGCCGTTGGCGCCCAGCAGGGCCCAGTGCTCTCCCGGCCGGACCGCCCAGTCGATCCCGTCGAGGATCAGCTGCTCCGTCGTGTGGCGGCGGACACCCACGTCCTGGAGCCGCAGTACGGCCGCCTCGTGCTCTTTCACCAGGGGAGTGGCTGACTGCCCGGCCATACCGGAGCTCCTTTGCGCGGGACGCCGATCGTTCACGCCGAACGCTAGATGTAATCGCCACGCGCTTGCCGGGCCGTCCGCTTCCTGGACGCCGGGCAGCGGGGCCCGCCGGCCCGCCGGCCTTCCGGCCGGCATCGGCGGGCCCCGCACGTCTGCCTCCGCCGTGACGGAGGCGGACGGGAGTTGGGCCGGAGCCCGGTTCGATCCCAGGGGCGGGACGGTCAGACGCCCGCGACGGACTGGATCCACGAGCGGTAGGCGGTCACGTTCGTGTACGCCGTGGTGGTCTGCCGGTCGCTGGTCGAGGCGACACCCACCTGGACGCCGCCGGCCATCATCGGCCCGCCGGAGTCACCACCCGCGGTGATGCCGTCACCGGGGCGGGCGCAGATCGCCGAACCGTAGTAGGCGTCGTAACACCCGCGCGTCACGCTGAGGTTCGCGACCTTCAGGCGCTGGGACTGGCAGTTGATCTCCGAGCCGCACCGGGAGGTGGCGCCCCAGCCGTAGACCTGCACCGTCTGCCCGACCCGCACCGTGCCCGGCTGCCCGAGCCGCGCGTAGGTGGCGGAGACGGAGCGGTCGAGCCGGACCAGCGCGAGGTCCGACGAGGCGTGCGTGACGGTCCGGACTCCGTTCGCCACGGTGCCGCCGGAGCTCTGGTCGAGGCTGCCGATGCGGAAGGAGAGGCCTCCGCCGCTCACGCAGTGCTTGGCGGTCAGGATCCAGGTGGGGGAGACGATGGTCGAGGAACAGGTCTGGGTTCCGTTGGAGAACAGCCGGGCCGCCCAGGGGGCGTTCTGTGCGTAGCCGCCTCCGATGATCGGCTGCGGGCCGCCGTCACCGGGCCGGGGCTCCGCCGCCCAGGCGTTCGGGGTGAGCGTGAGGGCGGACAGCAGCGCTGCCATGAGAGCGGCCATCAAGGTGGGGACGAGTCTGGATATGCGCAAGGCTCCTCGATTCCGACGACACGCGTGGGGGCGCGTGTGGCTGTGTGGGGGCACCGCTCAGCATGTCCGGCGCGGATCCGGGGCCACCAATCCCGACTTCTCATAACGCGCCGTTATGCAGACGGGCCCGGGCCGGCCGACGGAGCCTGCCGACCGGCCCGGTACGTCGGTTCAGCCGGCGGGCGGGGCCGGGGTGTTCGCTCTGTCGCGCACGGTCATCAGCAGGGTCCGGGGCCGTACGGTGGCGGCGGCGACGGGCCGCACCGTCTGGCCGGGGGCGAGCTCCAGTCGCACCCGCCGGGTGATCGTGGCGACGGCCGTGACGAGTTCGGTGAGGGCGAAACGGTCACCGATGCACTTGTGCTTGCCCGCGCCGAAGGGCAGGAACGCGTGCGTGGGGCGCGGCTGCTCACTGTCCAGCCAGCGGTCGGGGTCGAAGCTCAGCGGATCCGTGAACAGTTGCGGGTCACGATGGAGAGCGTGCTGGCAGTAGGCGAGTTCGGTCCCGGCGGGCACGGTCCAGGGACCGAGCCGGGTCTCGGTGACGGTGCGGCGGGTGACGAGCCACCCGGTGTGGTGCAGTCGCAGGGTCTCGTCGACGACCCGGCCGAGGTAGGGCAGCCGGCCCAGGTCGTCGAACGTGACCGGCCGGTCGCCGAGGACGTCGTCCAGTTCCCCCAGGACCCGCGCCTCGATGTCGGGATTCCGGGCGAGTTCGTACAGTACCCAGGACAGCACCGAGGCGGTGGTCTCGGTGCCGGCCACGGCCAGGGTGAGGATCTCGGAGGAGATCTGATGCCCGGTGAGCGGTCGGCCGGTCTCCTCGTCGGTGGTGCGCAGGAGAAGGGACAGCATGTCGCCGGTGTCGTGGCCACAGACCTGGAGGTCGGTGACCGCCCGGTCGATGGTGGCCCGCACCGCGTCTCGTGCCGCGGTGAAGCGGCGGTTGACGGGCAGCGGCAGCCGTTCGACCCAGTCGGGCAGCATGACGCGGGCGCCCACGCCGTTCATCACGACCGACAGGTCCGCGCGCAGCCGGCGGAAGGTGGCCTCGTCGAGGCTGCCGGAGAACACCGTCTTGGCGAGCATGTTCAGGCTGAGCCCGACCATGGCCTCGCGCACGTCGAGGCTCTGCCCGGGGGCCCAGCCGTCGAGGGCGGCCTCCGTCTCGTCGCGCATGGTGTCGACGTAGCGGGCGATCCGGTCGCGGGCGAAAGCCGGTTGGAGCTGGCGTCGTTTGCGGACGTGGACCTGGCCGGCGGCGGTGACGACGGAGTCGCCGAGGAGCTGGCCCATCTTCTCGAAGAACCGGCCCTTGTCGAGGCTCGGTCCGAGGTCGGTCAGCATGGTGCGGATGAGTTCGGGGTCCTGGACGACCAGGGTGCGGGTGCCGGGCTGGAGGGTGATCTCGACGAGCGGTCCGTAGGTGGTGCGCAGTGAGGCGATGAAGCCGAGGTTGTCGCGCAGGAGCTGTATCGCGTGACCCAGAAGCGGCAGCGAGCCCGCTGCCCGGGGTATGGGGGGAGGCGCTACGAGCGTCACGAGGGCGGTCCCTTCGAGTCGATCTTGGGCGCCTCCATGGCTTCCCCGATCACTCCCGTGCGCAATCCGCGCCACGGCGTGGTGTATGCCACGTGTCCCGCGGGCGCGGGCGAGGTTGGGAGGGAAGCGGCGGGGGCAGAGCCCAACCTCGGTCGCTCCTCAACCGACGGCGGCCGCCCTGCGGCCGAGGATCCGCGAGAGCCCCGGCCCGGCCACCGCGTCAGCGGAGCAGCAGCTGTACGAGGGCGACGGTGCCTACCGTCACGACCAGGATGCGCAGGACCAGAGGGCTGAAGCGGCGGCCCACCTTGGCCCCGGCGTAACCGCCGAGGCCCGAACCGGCGGCGATGAGCGCGACGGCCGTCCAGTCGAAGTCCGCGGCGAAGAGGAAGAAGAGCGCGGCGACGCTGTTGACAAGGGCGGAGAGCACGTTCTTTACGGCGTTGAGGCGTTGCAGGGACTCGTCGAGGAGCATGCCCATCAGGGACAGGTAGATGATCCCCTGCGCGGCCGCGAAGTAGCCGCCGTAGACGCTGGCGAGCGTCAGTCCGCCGAACAGCAGCGGGCCGCCGTCACGGCGGGGGGAGGCGCCGGTGCGTTCCCGGCGGCGCTGGACCAGCCTGCCGAGCTGGGGCTGGAGCGCCACCAGCACCAGGGCCAGACCCACCAGGGCCGGCACGATCGTCTCGAACGCGTCGGCCGGCAGGGCCAGCAGCAGCGTGGCGCCGACGAGACCGCCCGCCAGCGCGCCCACGCCCAGTTTCAGGACGCGGGAGCGCTGGCCGTTCAGTTCCTTCCGGTAGCCGATGGCCCCGCTGATGGAACCGGGGATGAGGCCGAGCGCGTTGGAGACCGTGGCGGTGACGGGCGACAGTCCCGTGGCCAGCAGGACCGGAAAGGTGATCAGCGTTCCGGAGCCGACGACGCTGTTGATCGCGCCGGCCCCGAAGCCCGCCGCGAACACCGCGGCCATCGCCTCCGGCGTCACGCGGTGCCGTCCCGCGCCGGCTCCGGGCCCGGGCGGAAGGTGTCCTGTGCATCTTTCACGGGGCCGACTGTACCCACCGTTCATGGGCCGCCGTGAGTCGGTCCCCAACCGGTCCCGGATGGCCACTTCTTGACGTAAATTCACCTGATCACGCGGTGATACGATCACCGCGTTTGCGGAGCGGGCGGATGGGTCAAAGGGCGTCATTCCCGACTTCAGGGACAGCCCCGGCGGTCAGACCGGTGTGGGCAGTCCACCGGACCGCCCGCGTAGACGGGAACTCAGCAAGCCGGCCTTCAGTCGCCTGAAGAGAGTCTTATGACGGAATACATGGGGAACCCATTGCTCTGGGTCGCCCTCGTCGCCCTCGTCGCCGCCGCCGCGCTCATCAGCCGCCAGCGCAGGGCGGCGCGAGCTTTGCGGCAAGAGGTCCGAGGGCTCAGGGATCACTACACAGAGCTGGAGAACGATTACGGCAAGTCCGTGCGGGCGGCTCAGGAGCGGGCCGAGGACGAGACGAAGACCGTCCTGAAATCGGCCATGCGGACCCTTCAGGGCCTCGCCGCCGAACAACAGCTGGTGCTCTCACGGCTGCAGACCAAGTACGGCGACTCGGCACTCCTCCAGGACCTGCTGGAGATCGACCACACCAACTCGCAGTTCGGCCGGCGTGCCCAGTCCATCGCGGTCCTGTGCGACGGCTGGCTCGGTGGCCGACGTGACACCGCCTCGGTGTACGACGTGGTGCGCAGCGCACAGGGGCGCATCCGGCACTTCCGCCGGGTGGAGATCCTCTCCCAGGTCGACTTCGGCATCACCAGCCGGGCGGTCGAACCCGTCGCCCTGGCCCTCGCCGAGCTGTTCGACAACGCCACCAGCTACTCCAGCCCGGACACGGTCGTCGAGATCAACATCCGGACCGTGCCCAAGGGCATCTGCGTCGTCGTCGACGACGCGGGTGTCGGCATGAGTGACGAGGAGCGCACCCGCGCGGACCGGCTGCTCGCCACCGAGCGTGCCTCGGGCGTGGCGGGACTCGGCAACCCGCCGCAGTTCGGCTTCGCCGTCATCGGCCTGCTGTGCGAGCGGTTCGGCTTCGAGGTGTCGGTGGACTCCTCTTCCCCCTACGGAGGTGTACGCGCGGTGGTCCTGTTGCCGCACGAACTGCTCACCGCCATGCCGGAGAAGAAGGCCCCCGCCCCCGCGGCCCGCGCCACGTCCCGGCCAGGCCAGGACGGCGGACCGGAAACCGCGCAAACCTCGTCGCAGACCGACGACGGCCTGCCCCGGCGGCGCCGCAAGCGCCCGATGGCCATCGTGCCCGGCAGCGCGTCCACCCCGCGCTCCGCCGGCCGCTCCGACTCCGAGCAGGCGCAGATCATGGCCGCCTTCCAACGGGGCACACAGACCGGCCGTGTCACCCGGCCACAGGAGACGGACCGGACGAGCAGAACACCCGGTGCAAGAAGCGAAGGACATGAGGACTCGTGAACGACGATCTGTCATGGATGCTGGACAGCGCCCTGGAGATTCCCGGGGCCCTGCACGCCGTCCTGATATCCGCCGACGGACTGCTGATGGCCCGGACGCAGGACTTCGACAAGGACGACGCCGACCGGGTCGCCGCCGCGATGAGCGGCGTGCAGTCACTCAGCCGCACCCTCGCCTTCTTCTGTGAGGACCCGAACCAGGCGTGGCGGCAGACCCTGGTCGAGTTCGACGGCGGATGGGTCTTCCTGATCTCCGCAGGCGAGGGCGCCTACCTCGGCGTCTCCGCCTCCCCCGAGGTCGACATGGCGGACATCACCTTCCGGATGCAGCAGCTCGTCGCCCAGCTCGGCAAGCGGCTGACGACACCGCCGCGCGAGAACCTCGGCAGCCACTCATGACCGGCCACGACGGCTGGGAGCCCGAGGCCGGCGAATTAGTCCGGCCGTACGTCATCACCAAGGGCCGGGGCCTGCCCGACGAGGAGCACCTCTCCCTCATCACCCTGGTCACCGCCTCGGCCGAGGACACGCGTCGGCCGACCCGGCTGTCCCCCGAGGAGCGGAGCCTGCTGGACCTCTGCTCCGCCGGCTACCTCTCGGTCGCCGAGATCGCCGGCCACACCCACTTCCCACTGGGCGTGGTGCGGATCCTGCTGGCCTCCCTCATGGAAGGCGGCCACCTCACGACCCGCCCACCGGTGGCCCGCGCACGCCTGGCCGACAAGGAAATCCTGGAGGAGGTGCTCAATGGCCTCCGCGCCAAGTTTGGATGAGCAGGACTACGTACGCGGTGGAGCGACCCAGACCGCGGTGAAGATCCTCGTCGTCGGCCACTTCGCGGTGGGCAAGACCACCCTCATCGGGTCCATCTCCGAGATCGAGCCGCTCTCCACCGAGGAGACGATGACACAGGCCGCGGAGGCGGTCGACGACCTCAAGGGGGTCCAGGGCAAGACCACCACCACGGTCGCCATGGACTTCGGCCGTCTGACCATCAGCGACCGTGTCGTGCTCTACCTGTTCGGCACGCCCGGCCAGCAGCGCTTCGTCCAGATGTGGGAGGACATGGCCCGCGGCGCGCTCGGCGCCCTGGTGCTGGTCGACCCCGAGCGGCTGGCCGACTCGTTCCCCGTGATCGACCTCATCGAGCACTACGGACTCGACTACGCCATCGCAGTCAACCACTTCGACGGCGTACCGCTGCGCGACGAACGCGCCCTGCGCGAGGCACTGGACCTGCTCGACGACACCCCCGTCGTCACCTGCGACGCCCGCGACGAGAAGTCCTCGGCCGCCGCACTGACCACCCTCGTCCGCTACTTGCTGGACCGCACCCGCTAGGAGCTGGGAGCAGACATGAACGCCCACGACACCGCCCCGGTGCCGCCGCCCGGGTGCCCGGCACACGGCTCCGGCGCCCGGGTACCGCTGCACGGGCCGGAGTTCGCCGCCCACCCGCAGGCGTACTACGAGTACCTGCGCCACTACGGCGCCGCAGCACCCGTCGAACTGGCCCCCGGGGTCGAGGCGACGCTGGTCACGGACTACGCCGCCGCGCTCCAGCTGCTGCAGGACTCCGGTTCCTTCCGCAAGGACGCCCGCCGCTGGCGGGCCTTCAACGAGGGCAAGGTGGGCCCGGACAGCCCCGTCGCGCCGCTGCTGGCCTACCGGCCCAACTGCATGTTCGCCGACGGCGCCGACCACCTGCGCCTGCGGCAGGCGGTCACCGACAGCATGGCGCGGGTGGACAGCCGCCGACTGAGCCGGAGCACCGAGCAGATCTCCGACTACCTCATCTCCCAGTTCGGCGGCCGCGGCTCGGCCGACCTGCTCGGCGACTACGCCAGGCAGCTGCCGCTGTTCGTGTTCAACGAGCTCTTCGGCTGCCCCGCCGACATCGGAGACCGGGTGCTGTTCGGCATCTCCGGCATGTTCGACGGAGTCAACGCCGACAAGGCCACCGCGGTGCTGTTCCAGGCAGTGGAGGAGCTGGTCGCACTCAAGCGGAGCAGGCCCGGTGACGACGTCACCTCCTGGCTGATGCAGCACGAGGCGCGGCTCAGCGACGAGGAGATGGTCCACCAGCTCGCCCTGCTGCTGGGCGCGGGCGCCGAACCACTGCGCAACCTCATCGGCAACACCCTGCATCGCCTGCTCACCCACGAGCGGTACGCCCGTGAGGGCGGCCTGATCGACGAGGCCCTCGACGACACGCTGTGGGAGAACCCTCCCATGTCGAACTATGCGCCGCACTACCCGGCCGCCGACACGGAGCTGGCCGGTCAGCACCTGCAGGCGGGCGATCTGGTGCTGGTCAGCTTCGCCGCGGCCAACACCGGCCCGGCCCTCAAGGCATCGCGCCAGGCGGGCAGCAACCGCGCGCACCTGGCCTGGAGCGCGGGTCCGCACGCCTGCCCGTCCAAGGAGCCGGCCCGGCACATCACGGTCACCGCCGTGGAGCACCTGTTCAATGAGCTGCCCGACGTCGAACTCGCCGTTCCCGAGGACAGTCTGACGTGGCGTCCGGGTCCTTTCAACCGGGCTCTGGCCACGCTTCCGGCCCGCTTCACCCCGGTGCGGTCCGGACGGCGCGGTGAGCCGGAGTCGGGCACCGGGGCAGCCGCGCGGGAGACGGCGGCGGGCCCGGCCCGTCCGGCCGAACGCGGCGGTATGTGGAGCCAGTTCCTCAACTGGCTCACCAGGTGACATGCGTAACACCCTTCACACCTGCCCCTCCCGCATGAAGATCCAACGGCACGGGTAGTGAGCAACGCGGCATTCAAGTTGCTCACGAGTAAAAGGAGGTGTCGTGGACCACATATCCACGAACGCCGCTTACCCGCCGCCGAACCCCCCGATACCCGCCTCCCCAGGCGGGTATCACTTTGTGCGGCTGCGACGGGGGCCGGGCCGGTGATCGCCAGAGCGACGGGCAACGGCCTGCGCGGCACACCGACGCTCGGAGCCTTCACGGGTGGTCAGTTGCGAAGACTCGGCGCGGTCGCCGGCCTGTCCGAGGCCGACGCCGAGACCTACGCCCAGGTCCTGACGGACACCCTGGGCCCGGTGGCCGAGCGACCGCTGGACCTGCCACCGCCCACCCGCACCTTTCTGTCCGACGACCACACCCCCGTGGAGTTCTCCCTCTCCTTCCAGCCGGACGCGGCTCCCGCCCTGCGGGTGCTCCTGGAACCGGGCTGCGGCGCAGACAGCCTGGCCCACAACGGCCGCGTCGGGCTCGAGGCGATCAGGGCGATGGCGCGGCGCTGGCACTTCTCCACCAGCCCGCTCGACGACCTGCGGGACCTCTTCCTGCCGCCCACACCGCACGGCCCCCTGGCCCTGTGGTGCGCCCTGGAACTGAGGCCCGGCGGTGTGCCCAAGGTCAAGGTCTACCTCAACCCGGCCGCGAACGGGGCGGAACGTTCCGCCGCGACGGTGCGCGAGGCGCTGCACCGACTGGGCCACCGGCGGGCCTTCGCCGGCCTGCCCCAGGGTGTCGGATACCCGTTCCTGGCCCTGGACCTGGGGGACTGGGCCGAACCTCGGGCGAAGGTCTACGTGCGCCACGACAACCTCACGGCCGGTCAGGCCGGGCGGCTGTCCCGCATGGAACCGGCTCCGGGCCCCGCGGGCATCGAGGGCTTCTACCGCACGGCCGCGGGCCTCGGGCCCGACATGACGGGGCTCAGCAGGCGGCCGGGCCTGTCCTGCCACTCCTTCACCGACACCACCACCGCCCGGCCGAGCGGCTTCACCCTCCACATCCCGGTCAGGGACTACGCCCGGCACGACGGAGAGGCCCTGGCACGGGGTGAGCGGGTGATGCGCCACCACGGCATGGACGCCTCGGTGCTCGGCCGCGCCCTGGCCGCCGTCACCGCGCGGCGGCCCGAGGACGGCGTGGGGCTGATCGCCTACCTGGCGCTGGCCCATCAGCAGGACCGCCCGCCACGAGTGACGGCCTACCTCTCCTCGGAGGCGTACGCGGTCAGGCCGCCGGCCGTGGAGGCCGTGGAGGCCGTCCGGCAGCCGGTAGCGGTGCGCTGAGCGGACCGTCCGGACACCACAGGGCTCCCGGTGGAACGCACCGGGAGCCCTGGTCACGAACGCGGTGCCCGGGCGCCGGCGAGGGCGCCCGGCGGGGCGGTCACACGGGCAGCGACTCCCGGAACTCCGCCAGATACGGGCCCACGTCGACCTGGATCGAGGCTCCCTGCGTCCGGCCGTAGCGCTGGACGATGCCGTCCAAATACGTACTGATCTCCTCGCGCATCCCGTCCGCCGCGGGCAGTTCGGCCTCCCCGCCGATGATCCGCGCCACCCACTGTGCCTGGGCCTCCACCAGCCGGGTGATGGCGCCCACGGGCCGGACCAGTCCGACGAAGTACAGGCCCGGTCGGTCGGCCGGGACGACCCGTCTGTACAGCTCGACCGAGCCGTCCGCCGCCACCGGGCAGCCTGCGGGCAGGAAGGGGAAGGTCATGTGGAAGCCGGTGCAGTACACGACGGCGTCCGCCGCCACCCGGGTGCCGTCGGTGAACACGACGCGGTCGCCGTCGAAGGAGGCGATCGCGGGCTTCGGGGTCACCGCGCCGTGCCGGATCCGGCTGAGGATCTCGTCCGAGAGAGTCGTGGCGGAGGAGAAGAGCGGATGGTCGGGCTCGGGCAGGCCGTAGTCCGCCAGCCTTCCGCGTGCGACGAGCAGGGCCTCTTCGGCCCACTTGCGCCGCTCGGCGAAGGACATCTCGTTCCACCACGGCGCTTCGGCGATCTCGTCGAGCGACTTCCCGTACAGCTGCTTGGGCACGATGTGCAGTCCCCGGCGCACCGAGAGCACGGTCTCGGCGGCATGCCGGGACAGGTCCGCGGCGATGTCCACCGCCGAGGCGCCGAGGCCCACCACGACGACGCGCTGTCCGGCGAAGTCGCCGCCGTCGCGGTAGTCGAGGGAGTGCAGGATCCTTCCGGTGAAGGAGTCGGAACCCGCCGGAAGAGTGTCGGGCAGCGCGGGATCGGTGTGGTGGCCCGACGCGACGATCACCCGCTCGAACCGCCGCGACGTCGTCGCGCCGTCCGCGTCCCGGCTGACGACGGTCCACATGCCGTCCGCGTCCTGCCCCACGGACACCACCTCGGTCCGCAGCTCGACGTGCTCGCGTATGCCCGCCCACTCGGCGAAGGACCGCAGATAGGCGGCGACCTGGCTGTGCCGGGGATAGAGCGGGTACGAGTCCGGCATCGGGAAGCCGGCGTAACCGGTCAGCTGCTTGGCGGTGTTGAGGTGCAGCGACAGGTACCCGGGGCCCCGCTCGCCGGCCTCCGGCTGACGCCAGATCCCGCCCACGTCGGGAGCCCTCTCCAGGCAGACGAACCCGATGCCCCGCTCCTTGAGGGCATGGGCCACAGCCAGCCCCGACAGACCTGCACCGATCACACACACACGCACGGGATTTACCCCCAGGACGTACTCAATCTCCCCCGATCATGCATTCACTGCCCATCCGTATCTCTATGCACACCAGTACGAGGGGTGAACAGACGTGTCGGTGCTCACGTTTCGCCGCTCCGCGGGTCGCAGGTCACGTCCGGCGCAGGTCCCTGACCCTGCGGAGCTTGCCGAGCGAGCGCTCCAGGGTCTCCGGGTCGACGATCTCCACCTCCACGGTGACGCCCACGCCGTCCTTGACGCCCTGGCCGATCGCTCTGGCGGCGGCCTCGCGCTGCTCGGGACCGGCTCCCGGACGGGCCTCGACGTGCACGGTCATGTGGTCCGTCCGGCCGCGCTCGGTGAGCCGGATCTGGAAGTGCGGGGCGACGCCGGGCGTGCGCAGCACGATCTCCTCGATCTGGGTGGGAAAGACGTTCACCCCGCGCAGGATGATCATGTCGTCGCAGCGACCGGTGACCTTCCGCATCCGGCGGAAGGCGGGCCGGGCGGTGCCCGGCAGCAGTCGCGACAGGTCGCGCGTGCGGTACCGGATCACCGGGAGCGCCTCCTTGGTGAGTGAGGTGAAGACCACCTCACCCTCCTCGCCCTCGGCCAGCACGGCGTCCGTGAGCGGGTCGACCACCTCCGGGTAGAAGTGGTCCTCCCACACGTGCAGCCCGTCCTTGGTCTCGGCGCACTCCTGCGCCACGCCGGGACCGATCACCTCGGACAGTCCGTATATGTCGACGGCGTGGATGTCCGTGCGCTCCTCGATCTCGCGGCGCATCTCCTCCGTCCACGGCTCGGCGCCGAAGATGCCGACCTCGAGTGACGTGGTGCGCGGATCGACCCCCTGCCGCTCGAACTCGTCGAGCAGGGTGAGCATGTAGGACGGGGTGACCATGATGATCTCGGGCCGGAAGTCCTGGATGATCCGGACCTGCCGCGCCGTCATGCCGCCGGAGGCCGGGATCACCGTGCACCCGGCGCGTTCGGCGCCGTAGTGCGCGCCGAGGCCTCCGGTGAACAGGCCGTAGCCGTAGGAGATGTGCACCTTGTGGCCCGGCCGGCCGCCCGCGGCCCGGATGGAACGGGCGATGACGTCCGCCCACATCGAAAGGTCGTTGTCCGTGTAACCGACGACCGTGGCACGGCCGGTGGTGCCGCTGGAGGCGTGCACGCGCCGCACGTCGGCCATCGGGACGGCGAACATGCCGAAGGGGTAGGTGTCCCGCAGGTCGGCCTTGGTGGTGAAGGGGAACCGGGCCAGGTCCGCCAGGCTGCGGCAGTCCTCGGGCGTCACCCCGGCGGCGTCGAACTTCTTCCGGTACAGCCCCACGTTCTCGTAGGCGTGCCGCAGCGTCGCGCGCAACCGGTCGAGCTGCAGCTCCCGCAGCTGCCCCCGGGACAGCCGCTCGGCGTCGTCGAGCAGGTCGTGGGGGAGGGGCTCTCCCCGGCGGGGTGCCGGGGCCGCCCCGGCGCTCGGCTCGCTGTTCATCGCGACTCCTTCGTCGTCGTGCCCGGCGTCTCGCGCGCCGAAGTGTCCCGCACACTGCGGCTGCGTCCGCGGAACTCCGCGATCACCTCTCCGGCGCGCCGCACCGTCACGTCGTAGACACCGCTGCGGCCGAACCGGGCGCGCTCCTCGGCGCGCGCCACCAGGACGTCGCCCTCACGGGCCGGCGCGACGAACACGATGTCGGCGCCCGCCGCCACGGTCACGGGTCCGTGGCTGTTGCACGCGCAGGCGAAGGCGGTGTCGGCGAGCAGGAACAGGTAGCCGCCGTGGGCGATCCGGTGTCCGTTCACCATCGCCGGGGTCACGGTCATACGGAGCAGGGCGGTCCCCTCGCCGTGCTCGACCAGCTCGATGCCCAGTCGCCGGGACGCCTCGTCCGCGGCGAACATCACCTCCGTGGGCGTCGGCTCAGCGGCCTGCGACACCTTTCCCACCACGTGGTCCCACCACCCTGTCTTCCCGACCGATCATTCGGTCAGCGTGCGGCGAGCCCCAGTAATCCAGTCGCACGGTCGCCGTGTCAAGAGTGCGCGGTTCGGTGTGCGTGCGGGTCTTGCCCGGCACCGGGAAACGCGTCACACTGATACCGAACGAATGGTCGGTTGGGAAGCTGGTGATGATGACCACGACACACGCCGCCGAGGCGCCGCCCCCGGACGGGCTGCAGAAGCACTTCGACACGACGATCGCGCGCGACCAGCGCGTCGAACCGCGCGACTGGATGCCGGACGGCTACCGGAAGACGCTGGTCCGGCAGATCGCCCAGCACGCCCACTCGGAGATCATCGGCATGCAGCCGGAGGGCGAGTGGATCACCCGGGCGCCGTCGCTGCGCCGCAAGGCGATCCTGTTCGCCAAGGTCCAGGACGAGGCCGGTCACGGGCTGTACCTGTACTCGGCGGCCGAGACGCTCGGCGCGGACCGCGACGACCTCACCGAGCGGCTGATCGAGGGGCGTCAGAAGTACTCCTCGATCTTCAACTACCCGACCCCGAGCTTCGCCGACGTCGGCGTGATCGGCTGGTTCGTGGACGGCGCGGCGATCTGCAACCAGGTGCCGCTGTGCCGCAGCTCCTACGGCCCGTACGCACGCGCGATGGTGCGCATCTGCAAGGAGGAGTCCTTCCACCAGCGACAGGGCTACGAACTCCTGATGACGATGATGCGCGGCACCGACGCCCAGCGCGAGATGGTCCAGGACGCGGTGAACCGCTGGTGGTGGCCGTCCCTGATGATGTTCGGCCCACCCGACGACGCCTCGCCCAACTCCGCGCGGTCGATGGCCTGGAAGATCAAGCGGCACAGCAACGACGAACTGCGCCGCCGCTTCGTCGACATGACCGTCCCGCAGGCCGAGAAGCTCGGCGTCACCCTCCCCGACCCCCGGCTGCGCTGGAACGAGGAGACGGGGCACCACGACTTCGGCACCCCCGACTGGGACGAGCTGACGCGCGTCATCAAGGGCGACGGCCCGTGCAACGAACAGCGGATCCGGCGGCGGCGGACCGCCCACGAGGAGGGCGCCTGGGTGCGCGAGGCGGCCACCGCACACGCGGCCAAGCAGGGGGCCCGGACGAAGAAGGGAGCGGCGGCATGAGCGCCGAGAAGCAGGGCTGGCCGCTGTACGAGGTGTTCGTGCGCGGCAAGCGCGGCCTCAACCACGTCCACGTCGGCTCGCTGCACGCCGCCGACGACGCGATGGCCCTCACCCACGCCCGCGACCTCTACACCCGGCGCAACGAGGGCGTGAGCATCTGGGTCGTGCGCTCCGAGCACATCGCCGCCTCCACCCGCGACGAGAAGGACCCCTTCTTCGCACCCAGCGCCGACAAGGTCTACCGCCACCCGACCTTCTACGACATCCCCGACGACGTCCCCCACATCTAGGAGCAGGGCATGAGTGACGACCACGTCTACCTGACCCTGGCCGAGGGACACGAGGACGACACCCGCTGGGCCTATGGCACCGGCTTCGAGGACCCGCTGCACGGCGTCGACACCACCGTGCCCGAGGGCGTCGACGCCGGCGAACTGGCCGCGGCCTGCGTGGCGCTCGCCGACGACGCCCTGGTCTCGGCGCAGCGGCTCGCCGAGTGGGTCACGCGTGCGCCGGAGCTGGAGGAGGAGGTGGCGCTGGCCAATATCGGCCTCGACCTCCTCGGCCAGGCCCGCCTGCTCTACGCGCGCGCCGGCCAGGTCGACGGCACCGGCCGTGACGAGGACGCCTACGCCTATTTCCGGGACGCCGGCGACTTCCGCAACGTGACCCTGGCCGAACTGCCCGGCGGCGACTTCGCGTTCGCCATCGTGCGGCTGCTGGTGCTCTCCAGCTGGCGCCTTGCCCACTTCCGGCGCCTGGAGACCCACCCCGACCCTGTCCTCGCGGCGGTCGCGGCCAAGGGTGTCAAGGAGCTGACGTACCACCGGCAGTACGCCGCCGAGTGGGCCGTGCGTCTCGGTGACGGCACGGACGAGTCACACCGCAGGACGCGCACGGCTCTGGAACAGGTCGCCCCCTACCTCGGCGAACTGCACACGGCGTACGACGTACGGGACGAGGTCGCCGACGTCCTGCGCCAGGTCACCGAGGCGGCCGGACTGCCCCTCCCGGTGTACCGCCCGCTGCCCGGCTGTGGCCGCGCCGGCGAGCACACCGAGCATCTGGCGCCGCTCCTGGCCGAGTTGCAGAGCGTCGCCCGCGCCCATCCGGAGGCGACATGGTGACCGGTAACCCGGCGCTCGTGGACATCCGCCGCGCCCGGCACGTCGCCGAGCAGGTGCCCGACCCCGAGCTGCCCATGCTGACCCTCGCCGACCTCGGCGTGCTGCGCGGCGTCGAGGCGACCGGGGACGGCACCGTGGTCGCGAGCCTCACCCCCACCTACTCGGGGTGCCCGGCCATGGCCGAGATGCGGGCGGGCGTCGCCGCGCGCCTGCGGGACGCGGGATACGCCCGCGTGGAGATCCGCACGGTCCTCGACCCGCCCTGGACCAGCGACTGGATCACCGAGTCCGGCCGCCGCAAGCTCGCCGAGCACGGCATCGCCCCGCCCGGCGCCGCGCCCCGCGGCCCGGTCTCCCTCGTCCTGTCGCCCGTTCGGCCCGCGGTGCCCTGTCCCCGGTGCGGCTCGGTGGACACCGAGGAGACCTCCCGCTTCGCCGCCACGTCCTGCAAGGCGCTGTGGCGCTGTGGGGCCTGCCGCGAGCCGTTCGAGTACGTCAAGGAGATCTGATGGCCCCGACCGCCCCCGCCTCGGCGACCTCCCCGGCCCCGGCACCGGCGGGTACCCGCCGCCGTGCCGCCTTCCACCGACTGCGCGTCGCCGACGTCCAGCGGCTGTGCGCGGACGCGGCCGCCGTGAGCTTCGAAGTCCCGGACGAGCTGGCCGAGGAGTTCGCCTTCGCACCGGGGCAGTCGCTCACCCTGCGGCGCGAGATCGACGGCCGCGACGAGCGCCGCTCCTACTCGATCTGCGCACCGGCCGGCACGGTGCCGCGCGTCGGTGTCCGGGTGGTGCCGGGCGGTCTCTTCTCGTCATGGCTGGTGAGCGAGGTGCGTCCGGGTGACACCGTCGAGGTGATGGCACCCACCGGCCTCTTCACGCCCGACCTGACCACCCCCGGCCACCACGTGCTGATCGCCGCCGGCTCGGGCATCACCCCCATGGTGTCCATCGCCGAATCGGTGCTGGCCGCCGACGAGCGCTCGACCGTCACCCTGTTCTACGGCAACCGCCGCACCGACACAGTCATGTTCGCCGACGAACTGGCCGACCTGAAGGACCTCCACCCCACCCGCTTCCACCTGGCCCATGTGCTCTCCCGCGAACCCCGCGAGGCGGAGGTGCTCTCCGGCCGCCTGGACGCCGGACGGCTCTCCAGGCTCGTCGGCTCCCTGGTGGACGTGGAGAGCGCGGACCACTGGTGGCTGTGCGGCCCGCAGGGCATGGTCGCCGACGCCCAGCAGGTCCTGACCGGCCTCGGCGTCCCGGCGGAACGCGTCCACCGGGAGCTGTTCTACGCCGATGACGAGCCCGGGCGCGAGGTCCACCACGAGGACGCCGGCCCCGAGGGGCCCGTCAGCGAGGTCGTCATCACCCTGGACGGCCGCTCCACGACCTCCGCCCTCTCCCGGGAGCGGTCCGTCCTCGACGGAGCCCAGCAGACCCGGCCCGACCTGCCCTTCGCCTGCAAGGGCGGCGTCTGCGGCACCTGCCGCGCCCTGGTGACCGACGGCAGGGTCGACATGCGCCGCAACTACGCCCTCGAAGCGGCGGAGGTCGATGCGGGCTACGTCCTGACCTGCCAGTCGTACCCGGTCTCGGAGAAGCTGACCGTGGACTACGACAGCTGAGCGAACGGCACCCGCCTCCGGTCGGCGCACCGGGGCGGGACTGTCGCCGCCGTCGAGGGCACGAGCCAGGCTCCGTCCCCCGCCGCACACCTGACGGGGTGCCGCGCCACCCGGACGGGGGCGACGCTCAGTCGTCCTCCGCCAGCACCTCCCGGATGACATGACGGGCGTTGCCGGCCATCGCGGGATTGGTCTCCCGGGGTAGTACGGCAGCGCGATCAGCGCCTGGGAGAACGTCAGTCCCCGGCCCAGCCGCCAGGCCGCGTCGTCCACGCCGAGCGCCTCGCGAAGACCTCCCGCGCACCGGCCGGCAGCAGGTTCCACGCCGGGAGTAGATCGCAGGCCGGGTCGCCCCTCCTCATGCATCCGAAGTTGATCACTTAGGCAGCCACCGGTACACCGATCACGGCCACGGGTACCGTTCCTGTGGACTGAGCCGGAACCCCGTTCAGTCGCGCGCCCCGAACGGTCTTGGGCGCACTGGCCCCCGGCGTACTCAACCCCGAGGCAGCGACACAGATCCTGTCCGTGGTCCGGTCTCGGGAGGCCAGTTCCCTCACGACCTGGCCAGTCGGATACGGCCAGCGGCGGCGGGGGGCCCCGAACCATCACTCCGGTGGAGCGGGGGCCCCACACACTGGTCGCCGTAACCAGCGGCCCAGATCGCACGATCACCGTAGCCCGAACGGCCCAGGCCACCGCAAGCCCAGAAGTCGACGATCACACGATCGAGCTAAACCACCCTCACGCACACTCCCCGGCCAACAGCCGTGGCCCCCAGCGGGCACCGGCCCCGAGCACCTCGGGGACGGCGGTGGGCAGCAGGGGCGACAGGCGGGGCAGCCACTCCCGCTCCGTCGGCACGTCCCCGGCCCCCGCCCTTGTCCAGCGGCAGCCGTACGACCATGTCGTCACCCAGCCGGTACATCGCGTTGACCGTGCCCCCGGACGGGAAGCGCTTGACGGGCAGTCCCGCCCACTGCGGGAACTGCCCGGCGACCAGGCGCCGTACGAGACGGTCGTCGAGGGGATGGAGGCCCGGATGCATCGGCTGCCCTGAACTCATGGGCCCCATCCGATCCGTCGGCGCCGACGGCCGTCAAGCGCGTTTCCGTCCGAAGAACGGGCCAGGGTCAGACGCCGAACTCCGAGGGGGACACCCCGAGGGCGGTGCACGCCTCGCGGATCGCGTACTGCTCGGACGGCTCGAAGACGCCGTCGGCCCCGGCGATGACCATGCCGGTCTGGATGACCGCCCGGGCCTCCGCGGGCTTCTTGGCGGCCTTGGCGATCACCTGCAGGGCCTCGCTCTTGCCCAGCTCGAAGTTGCCGACGAGCCGGTCCACATGCTGGTTGAACCGCTGACGGAGCTGGTCCGCCGGGAAGTTCTGCAGGACCTCGTTGGAAACGATCAGCTCCTCCACGCGCTGCCGCTCGGCCGGCTCCACCTGACCGTCGGCCGCGGCGACCAGCGCGCACATGGCCATGCTGGCGTCCCGGTAGGAGCCGCTCTTGAGTTCGGTCTTGACCGATGCGAGCTGGGTCTTGAACATCCCGATCAGCTGGGCCTTGGACCCGCCGGAGGAAGAGCCCGGCCGGCCGGCCCCCTGGTGCGCCTGCTGTCCCTGCGCTCCGTGCTGTCCCTGCGGTCCCTGCCCGGGACCGCTCGCTCCCCGAGTGCCCTGGGACTGCTGGAAGGTCTTGGCCTGGTCCTTGATCTTGTCCCACATCGCCACTCGTGCCACCTCGGCTTCTGTTGCTGCTGCGTATCCGTCTTGATCCGTCTTGGTCCTCGGTCGCGATCACTCGCGGCTATCAGGATGAACGCACCCGACGTCCGCGCGGTTCCCGCAAGGCAAAGGCCAGGCAAAGTGTCTCACGGTGGCGTAGTAGGCTGCGCGGAATTCCAGCAGTTGACGGTCGGTCGGCCGGGTGGGAGCGTGGCGTGTGGCTCGACTGAAGGCGTCGTCCGCCGCTGCCGATCCCTGCGAGCCGCTCCGTGCTTCCGCCACACGGCGCACGGTCACACGGCGCACGGTATGGTCGCGGGAGGTCGGCTGGTTCGTCTCGATCGGCATCGTGTCGACCGTCGGGCAGGCACTGCTGTACTGGGTGCTGCGCCTGTGGTGGTCTCCGGCCGCCGCCAACCTGGTCTCCCTGCTGGTGCTGACGGTGCTGAACACCGAAGCGAACCGGCGGCTGACGTTCCGACACGCTGCTGCGGGGCCGGCCCGCGCCCACCTCGGAGCCGGTGGCCTCTTCGTGCTGGGGTACCTGGTCACGTCCGGTGCGGTGTTGTGGTTCAAGCACGCGGAGCCCGGCGCATCGCCCGCCGCCGAGACCGGAGTCCTCGCCGCCACGTCGGTCGCCGTCACCGTCGTACGCTTCGCCGTCCTGCGGCTGGCGGTCTTTGGCAGCCCCGCTCGCCGGCGACGCTGAACCGTGCGTCGCCCGTCAGTCGCCGAAGCTGCGCCTGGAGGCCTCGATGTGGCCCAGGTACTGGTGGGTCCAGTCGCACATGTAGTGCGTCGTCTTCAGCAGACCCCGGCCCGGTTCCGTGAGGGTGTACTCGACCCGCGGCGGCACGGTGGGGTGCACGCACCGCTCCACCAGCCCGTTGCGCTCCAGCATGCGCAGGTTCTGCGTGAGCATCTTGTGACTGACGCCCTCGATCTCGTTGCGCAACTCGCTGAAGCGCAGGGTGCGGTCGCCCAGCGCCTCGATGATCAGCAGCGCCCACTTGTTGGCGATGTCCGAGAATATCTCCCGCGCCAGGGAGTCCGCGCGGGTCAGGTCCGCGTCGTCGAGAGAGCCGGTGTACTGCTTGGTCACCATCAGGTTCCCCAGTCACTGAAAAGTGCGTTCTTCCATGTCAGCGACCACTCTCTTACGGTTCCCGAGTAACCACAAGAGAGCGAACGGGCAAGGAGACAGAGAGCATGGCCATCACTCTGATGAACCCCGCAGGACTGCCGGAGGTCGACGTCTACCGACAGGTGTCGATCGCCTCCGGGTCGAAGCTGGTCTTCATCGCAGGACAGGTCGCCTGGGACGCCGACGGGACCACGGTCGGCGAAGGCGATCTGGGGGCGCAGGCCGAGCGGTGCTACCTCAACATCGGAACCGCCCTGACCGAGGCCGGTGCCTCCTTCGACGACGTGGCGAAGGTGACCGTCCACGTCGTCGACTGGACCCCCGACAAGATGCCCCTGCTGTTGGAGGGCATCGCCCGGGCGATGACGAAACTGGGGGTCACCGCCGCCCCGCCGGCCACCCTGATCGGCGTCGCCGCGCTGGACGTGCCCGAACACCTGATCGAGGTCGAGGCCACCGCGGTCGTCGACTGAACAGCCGTTCCGTGGCCCGACCGCACGCTCCGAGCCTGCTCAGCCCCCTGCCGGCTCAGCCCTGGGCCGGCAGGGGGAGTGTCAGCCGGAAGCGTGCGCCCTCGCCGACTCCTGTCTCCAACTCGATGTCGCCGCCGTGTGCCCGGGCGAGGGAACGGGCGATGGCGAGACCGAGCCCGGCGTTGGTGCCGTCCGAGCGGCTTCGGGAACGGTCGGCCCGGTAGAAGCGGTCGAAAACGCGATCCGCCTGCTCGGCCGTCAACCCCGGGCCTTCGTCGGCCACTTCGAGCACGCCGCGACCACCCTCCGTGCCGACGCCGATCCTGACCGGTGTGCCCGGCGGGGTGTGGGCGACGGCGTTCCCCACCAGGTTGGTGACGACCTGCCGCAGCCGGGCCTCGTCGGCGTGGACGGGGGCCGGGCCGGGCGGGCCGACGCCTCCCGGCCCGGTGAGTTCCACCGGTCGGGACGGGTCGAGGGCGCGCAGGTCGTGGCGGGCGCCGCCCGCGAGAGTGCGCAGGTCCATCGGGGCCGGATCGAGCTGTCCCTCGGGCGCCTCGTCGAGCTGGGCGAGCAGCAGCAGGTCCTCGGTGAGGGCGGTGAGCCGGGTGGCCTCCCGTTGGATGCGGTGCATCGCCTCGTCGACGTCGGACCGCTCCGGCAGCGCGCCCATCCGGTAGAGCTCGGTCGTCCCCTTGATGCCGAAGAGCGGGGTGCGCAGCTCGTGACTGACGTCCGCGACGAAGGCACGCATCCGCGCCTCGGACGCGGCCCGGTCGGCGAAGGCTCGCTCGAGCTGGCCGAGCATCGTGTTGAGCGACGCCGCGAGGTGGCCGATCTCCGTACCGGGCGGAGCGAGCCCGGGCACGCGTCGGGTGAGGTCCCCGTCGGCGATCGCGGCCGCTGTGTGCTCGATGCGGCGCAGCGGGCCCAGGCCCCGGCCGAGCGCGAACCAGCCGACTCCCGTCAGCAGCACGAGCAGGACGGCACCGCTGATCACGCTGCTGGTGCGGAGCCGGTCGATGGTGGCGTCGGCCTCCGCGAGCGGCGCCGCCGCGACCACCGTTGCGTCCCTCGCGTCGGTCGGCCGGGCGACGGCCCGCCAGCGTTCCGAGCCGTTCGCGGAGCGGAGATCGACGGCCGTGGCGTCGGTGGGAACCGTGCGCAGCTCGTCGGACGGCGGCAGGAACGAGCTGTCCAGTCCCGGCGTGTGCACGCGCCGCGTCACCTCGCCGTCCGCGTCCAGGAACACCAGGTACGGGGCGCCGAGCAGGTCGAGGCCGGGGCCGAGTAGTTCGGGGAAGGCGGCGGGGTCCTCGATCTCGGACGGCCCGATGGCGGAACTTCGCTGGATGAGCGCGGTGAGCGAGCGCAACTGGTTGTCGAGACGCTCGAGTTGGTAGTCCTGCAAGCGGTCGGAGACGGCCGCGCTGATCAGACTCAGTCCGGTTAGCAGCAGCCCGGCGGTGAGCAGCAGCAGCCTGGCCCGCAGCGAGAGCCGGCTCAGCAGGCGCCTCATCGCCGGGGCTCCCGCATCACGTAGCCCACACCGTGCACGGTGTGGATGAGCTTCGGCTCCTCGGTGTCGACCTTGCGGCGCAGATACGAGATGTAGGTGTCGACGATGCTGGCGTCCCCGCCGAAGTCGTAGCGCCACACCCGGTCGAGGATCTGTGCCTTGGACACCACGCGCCCGGCGTTCTCCATCAGATACCGCAGCAGCCGGAACTCCGTGGCGGAGACGCGGACGGGCAGCCCCGCCCGCGTCACCTGGTGCCCCTCGGCGTCGAGCGTCAGCGTGCCCACCGTCAGCACATCGGTCTGGTGGCCCGTGGTACGGCGGAGGATCGCGCGGATGCGGGCGATCAGCTCCTCCAGGTCGAACGGCTTCGTCACGTAGTCGTCGGCGCCGAGGGAGAGCCCGGTGACCTTGTCCGCCTGCCGGTCCCGGGCGGTCAGGAAGAGGACGGGCACCGGTCCGCCACGACCGGCCGGGTGCTGGTCGCGCAGCCGCCGGACCACCTCGAAGCCATCCATGTCCGGCAGCATGACGTCGAGCAGCACCAGGTCCGGGGGCTCCTCGGTGGCCGCGGCGACCGCCTCGGTGCCGGTCGCCGCGGAGGTCACCCGGAATCCGGCGAAACGCAGTGCCGCGCAGAGCAGCTCCCGGACAGTGGCCTCGTCGTCCACCACCAGCAGCTGCTCGGCACCCCCTCGAGGCGTCACCGTCCCACCCGATCGTTCCATGCCGGCCAGGATACGGAGGCCGGGCCGCGGAACCCGTACCCTCGTGGCGCCGCGGTCCCGGTCACCCCGGCCATCCCGGCCATCCCTGGCGTCCCGGCCATCCCGGGCGTCACACGTCGCGGCGTCGGAAGACGACGAATGCGGAAACCAGCACGGCGGCCACGCCCAGGCACATTCCGCCCAGGTTCAGCCAGGGGTGCGGAAAGTCGGGGTTCGGGACCGTCGCCAGGACCGCCGCCGCGCCCGCGGTCGGCCAGAAGTCGACCAGGCCCTGGAACGCCGAGGGGAAGAGGCCGGCCATGCCGGGGACCAGGAAGATGATCCCCACCAGGGTGGCGAGGGCTCCCGCCGTGGCCCGCATGATCGTGCCGAGACCTACGGCGAGCAGTGCGATGGCCGAGAGATAGAGCCCGCCGCCCGCCACGGCGGCAAGCACACCGGGGTCGCCCAGCCGTGCGTACGGCACGTCCTGCGTGGTGAGGAGGGCCTGTCCCAGGAGGAAGGCGGCGAACATCAGCACCTGACCCGCCACCAGGGTGACGGCCGCGGCCAGCACCACCTTGGCCGCCAGCAGCCGATGCCTGCGGGGCGTGGCGGTGAGCGACGTCTGCATCAGGCCGGTCGCGTACTCGGAGGTGACGACCACGATGCCCAGCACGCCGATGATCAACTGGGCGACGATGTACGTCGTCAGGCTGAGGTTGGTCGGATCCCAGGTCTGCCGTTCCGCGGCCGTCGCGGTCTTGTACTCCTGACCGGCGGAACTCATGGACACGGCCGTGATGCCGAGTCCGACCAGGAAGAGGCAGACCAGTGTGTACCAGGTGGAGCGCAGGCTGCGGAGTTTGATCCACTCTGCGCGGAGGGTGTGGGCGAAGGTCACCCCGGACGTGGTCGGCGCGCTCATGCTGCGGTCGCCCCCTCGTATTCGAGGCTGTCCTTGGTCAGTTCCATGAAGACGTCCTCCAAGGAGGCACGCTGCGGGGCGAGTTCGCTGAGCGCGACGCCGTGGTAAACGGCGAGTCTGCCGATGTCCTCGCTGGTCATGCCGGAGACGACGAGCGAGGACTCCCGACCGTCCCGAACGGTGGCCCCGGCGGCGGTCAGTCGTCGTGCGAATGCGCCGGGTTCGAGCGTGCGGACGAGTACGCTGCTCACCCCGTTGGTCTGCAGGAACTCGCTCATGCCGGTGTCGGCGATGACCCGGCCCCGGCCGATGACGACCAGATGGTCGGCGGTCTGCGCCATCTCGCTCATCAGGTGGCTGGAGACCAGTACCGCCCGGCCCTCGCGGGCGAGGGAACGCATGAAGTCCCGGATCCAGCGGATGCCTTCGGGATCCAGTCCGTTCACCGGCTCGTCGAAGATCAGGACCTGTGGGTCGCCCAGCAGCGTGGCCGCGATACCGAGCCGCTGACGCATACCGAGCGAGAACCCGCCGACCCGCTTGCCGGCCACACCCTCCAGCCCGGTCCGGGCGAGCACCTCACCGACCTGGCCACGGGAGAGGCCGTTGCTCACCGCGAGGGACAGCAGATGGTCGTACGCCTTCCGGCTGCCGTGGACGGCGCCGGCGTCGAGCAGCGCGCCCACCTCCGTCAGTGGTACGGGAAGGTCGCGGTAGCCACGACCGCCGATGGTGACCGAACCCCGGGTGGGGGCTGCCAGGCCCATGATCATCTTCATGGTGGTGGACTTGCCTGCGCCGTTCGGCCCGAGGAAGCCGGTCACCTGCCCGGGTTCCACGGTGAACGACAGGTCGTCCACCACGGTGTCGGGCCCGTACCGCTTGGTCAGTCCCTGTACGTCGATCCTTGTCATGGGCGAGATCCTGACGGGCCGGGCCGACCGGTTCCTGGGAGCTTCTGGGAGAAATCTGGGAATCCGGCGCTCCCGCGGCGTACCGCCCGCCGGCCGCCCACGGCCGGGGCACCTCACTCACAGGAAACGCCAAGTGCGGCCGACTGGGATCCAGGCCGCACGCCACGCCGGGAATGACGGCACCGCACGCCGAGGACCGGGTGACTCGAGTCCGGCACAGTGAAACAGCGGCACCCACCGGCGGGGTGGGACCCACCGGCGGGGTGGGACTGGGCGACGGCAGAGGGCGAGTGGCCACGGAGGGTCAGGGGGGAAGCCGGCGGTCCTGTCGGACCGGGGCGCGGACAGGAGGAGCCTCCTCGGAGGCCCGCATCGCCCCGGCCGGCATGGACCCCGGGTGTGTCCAGGACGGCCCTCGGGGGCATCCAGGCCGTTGCCCGACCGGCTCTGCTTTCCCGCGGCCTCTGAGGTGACTTGTTTGAGTGCCTGAGCTCGGGACATCCGATTGCCGGGCGCCGCCGGACGGTGGCGCCGACCGTGCGTGCGATCGTGTGGAGGCCAGATGGCGGAGAGGAACGGAACGGGGAGCGGACCGCTCGACCGTCCGGCGATGCCCCAGGAGGAGGCGGAGCTCTCTCCGCCCTACCGATTCCAGCGCCAGCAGCGCCCCGGGCTGGAAGAGCGGATGGAAGTGCGCCCGCGCTACCTCGCCCCCAACTACCGGGGCTCCGGAAAGCTCGCCGGGAAGGTCGCGCTGATCACCGGGGGAGACTCGGGGATCGGCCGTTCGGTCGCTGTCCTCTACGCCCGTGAAGGGGCCGACGTCGCCATCGTTCACCTGCCCGAGGAGCAGAGAGATGCCGACGAGACCCGCAAGGCGGTCGAGAAGGAGGGCCGCACCTGTCTGCTGCTGCCGGGCGACCTGTGCGAACCGGCCTTCTGCGCGGATGTCGTCGAACGCACCGTCGCGGAGCTGGGCGGCCTGAACGTCCTGGTCAGCAACGCCGCCTACCTCAACAGCCAGAACAGCCTCTGCGACCTGACCGCCGAGGACTTCGACCGGGTCTTCAAGACGAACGTCTACGCCTACTTCCACCTGGTGATGGCGGCCCTGCCGCACCTCTCCCACGGTGACGCCGTCATCGCCACCGCGTCCGAGGAGGCGCTCAAGGGCAGCGAGATGATGATGGACTACGCCGCCTCGAAGGCGGCTCTGGTCGTCTTCACCAAGTCCATCGCCCCCCACCTCGCCGAGCGCGGCGTCCGCGCCAACATCGTCTCCCCGGGGCCGACCTGGACGGTGCTCAACCTGGCGGGCCAGCGGTTCCCCGACGACTATCTGACCAACCTGGGAAGCTCGGCTCCCATGGGGAGGGTGGCCCAGCCGGAGGAGGTGGCTCCCGCGTACGTGTACCTGGCCTCCGACGCGGACTCCAGCTTCACCGTCGGTGAGGTCGTCGCCGTCACCGGCGGTCTGACGGACACCCGCTGACGCGGCACCGGCGTGCCCGGCCGAGTCCCGCTGCCTCAGCCGTGGGCCGCCCGGTCCAGGAGGCTCTGGTCCAGCAGGCTCTGCAGGTGAAGGCCGCGCTGTGCGTCGAGCGGGGTCGGTGTGCCGGTGCGGACGGCCGTCGCGAAGTCGTGGCGCAGGACGGGCCAGCACTCCTCGTGGTCGATGCCGGCCGTGTCGTAGACCAGCGGGCGCCCGGGGCCGAAGAGCTCGACGCGGGTGAGCGCGCGGGGGACGGCCACCGAGCCCGACAACGAGGCCTGGCTCACGGCCCCGTTCTCGTGTTCGCAGGTCAGCTCCACCCAGCGGCGCGGGTCGCCGGTGGCCCGGATGTGGGTGATGGGACCGACGGCGGCATCCAGCAGGTCGACCAGGTGGGGGCCGAGGTCGAGGAGGGCACCGTGTTCGAGGCGCCAGCCGGTGGCGAAGTCGCCTTGCAGGAAGGCGCCGTGGAGGTAGCACGAGCGGGCCCCGGCCACATCGAAGGCGCGCGCGGCCTCCAGGAAGGCCCGCGTCGTCGGGTGATAGCGCTTGGTCAGCACGAGTTGGGAGACGACACCGGCTTCGGCGACCGCGTCGGCCACCCGGTGGGCCGCGGGCAGATCGGCACCGAGCGGCTTCTCCAGCAGCAGGGCCTTGCCTCGTCCGGTGGCAAACGGCGCCAGTTCGGCCTGGACGGCGGGCGGCACGGCGAAGGCCACGGCCTCGCAGTGATCCAGCAACTCGTCGAAGTCCGCGGCCACATGGGCGGCGTAGGGAGCGGCGGTCTCGCGGGCGGCCTCCGTACGACGGGCCCAGACCGCGGCGATCCGGGTCTCCGGCCCGGCGGCCAGCACGCGGGCGTGCATTGCCCGGGCCCAGGGGTTGGCACCGACGAGCCCGACCTCGACGGGCCGGTCGGTCCAAGGGGCGAGGGCTGCGGTCACGGTGTTCCTGTCTTTCTGGAACCCTTTTCGGGGCTTCCGATGGGACGGCGGTGTCGCGGTCAAGGGGCCAGGCGGTCGAGCCGGGCGTCGGCGCCGGCGGGGGAGTGGAGGTGCTCCACGACCATGGCGGCGGCTCCGACGAGCCCCGCGTGGTCGCCGAGCCGCGAGGTGACGACCTGGAGGTTGGCCGTGGCGCGGGGCAAGGCGCGCTGGTAGACGAGCTCCCGCACCCCGGTCAGAAAGGGCACCCCGGAACCGGTCCCCTACCCCCACTCCTGTTCGCCCCAGGCCTGGGCGGCAGCCACTCCGCTGGCCCTGCGGACGGCGCTGGAAGGGGAACGGCCGGACGGGGCCGCCCGGGGGACGCCGTCCTCGGCGTAACCGAAGGAGGGACGACGACCCGGCACCGGGTCACGTCCGCTGCTCCCGGGACCGCCCGCCTCTCCGGCGGCCGACGGTCCTACTGCGGAGTCGTGCCGGCCCGGTCCTCCCGCGAAGCACCGACGTACCGGCGGCACCCCGTGTCGTGCCGTGCGCCCAGCGAGGTCCACCACCGCTCGCAGCAGTCGTCCCGGAACGGGACGCGCGCGGCGGCGGGGCGGGTGCACCCCGGGCCGTGCAGGGCGCCGTCGGACTGCTGCCAGAACACGCAGCACGGTGCGAGGGCGACGAGCGGCCGCTGTCGGCGGGGGCGGGCCAACCGCTCGGCGCGCTGGGCCCGCGCGAGACGCAGCCGGTGCTCCGTCCGGACACGGGCGGCACACCAGGCGAACACCGCGGCGGCGTACAGGCCGGGCAGGGCGAGCCAGGGATGGTGGGTGGCCGCGTATCCGGCGGCGGCGAGGAGCAGGGCGGCGGCGGCACGACACGCGCGGGCGGTGCGCAGGCTCGGCGTCACAGGGAACTCCCGTTGGTCGGCGACGGAGAGGGCCTCGGGACATCCGTATGCCCGCGGTTCGCCGCCCTACGTGTCCGGGCCGACGGCGGCATCACGAAGAGGGCGGCGCGCGGGTACCGAGGCCGGCGGAAAACCCGTTGCGGCGACCCAATCGACCACTACGTGGGCCTCGGCGTCGACATCGAGACCGCGACGGGCGCCCCCGCCTCTACGGCCGCAAGGGCATGACGGTCCATTACGCCGTCGACACCTGGGAGGCCGTGATCGTCTGACGGCCCGGTGCCGGACCTCAGCGCCGCGCCAGCGCCAGCACGCTCAGACCGAACATCAGGACACCCAGAGGGAGATGGACCGACGGCATGTGGGCGATGCCCACCACCACCTGGACCGAGGCCAGGGCGAGGAAGCCGGACGCGTGCCAGACGGGCCGGGGCGAGCCGCCGCCCGGCTTCCACGCCAGCACCGCCGCGAGCACGTACAGCATCGACGCCCCGTACATCACGCGGGCTCCGGCACTGTGCAGCGCCTCCCCGTAGGACGAGGACATCAGCAGTCCGGCGGAGACCGCCTGGAGGAAGATGGTCAGGGTCTGCACGGCGATCGCTATCCGCAGGAACGGGAAGCGGCGCCGTGTCGTCGCCGAGGCTGCCATGTCAAGGTCCCCTCTTTCCGCCAACGGGCGGTAGATCGGTAAGCTCACACCAGCCCGACGACGCGGGCCCGCGAAAGGTAAGGCGAGGAGGCGGTCGGGAGTATGGGAACGGCCGGGACGCGCACCGATGAGACAGCCGGTGAGCGACGCCAACTGATCAATGTCGCCTACCGGTTGCTCGGGTCACTGGCCGAGGCCGAGGACGCCGTGCAGGAGGCGTACGCGCGCTGGTACGCGCTTCCACATGGCCGGCGGGACGAGATCGTGTCTCCCGGCGCCTGGCTGACGACGGTGACCGGCCGCGTCTGCCTGGACGTGCTCGGCTCGGCGCGGGCCCGGCGGGAACGCTATGTCGGCGCGTGGTTGCCCGATCCGCTGCCCGACCACACCGAGTGGGACCACGGCCATGGCACCGACCCCGCCGATCAGATGGTGCTGGACGAATCGGTGACCATGGCCTTCCTCGTCGTTCTGGAGTCGATGACCCCCGCCGAGCGGGTGGCCTTCGTCCTGCACGACGTCTTTCGCTATCCCTTCGCCGAGATCGCCGACGTCCTCGGCCGGACCCCCGCGGCCTGCAAGCAGCTCGCGGCCTCCGCCCGGCGGCGGGCGCGCGCCGCTCCCGCGCCGGCGACGACGGCCGGGCAGGCCGACGCGGTACGGCATGTCAAAGCGGCATGGGAGACCAAGGACATCGCGGCCCTCGTCGACCTCCTCGACCCGGCCGCTGTGATGACCGCCGACGGGGGCGGCATGGCCGGTGCCGCCCTACGTCCGATCGAGGGCGGCACGCGCATCGCCCAGTACATGGTCGCCATCGCCGACAAGGCTCCGGGGCTCGAACTCCTGCAGCGGTCGGTCAACGGTGTGCCGGGCCTGGTGGCCCGGCGTGCCGGCGCCGTCCTGACCGTGGCCTCGTTCGAAGTCGGCGACGGCCGTGTCACCCGGATCTGGGTGGTCCGCAATCCGGAGAAGCTGCGGCCGTGGGCGCGGGACGGCCGGGACCCGTCCGGCGAGTCGTGATGTCACCACCGCCGCCCGGTCCAGGCGGGCGGCCATGAGCGAACGGGCCGTCACCCGGCCTCTCTCGTCCGCGGACGGGCGACAGCCCCGCCGGCGAGCCACCGAAAGCCGGGGTCAGGACTCACCCTGCCCCTGCCCCTGCCTGCCCCTGCCCCTCCCCCTGCGCCGTCCGCCCGCCATCAGCTCCGGCCTCTACACATACGACCTGGCACCGACGAAACGGTCTGCGGCAAATGGAATGCCATGCTGCGCCCTGTCGGCAGGAGGGTGAGGCGCCCCTGGCCTGATGCACCGTCATCGCACACAACGTCAGGAGCACGTCCGCCTACACCTGCACCAACCGCACCGCGCGGGCCCGGAAGTTCACCCGGCGAGTCGACGACAGCCCCGACTTCGGCCGGCCGCTCGCGACGGGCGCCACCCAGAACCTGCCCTCCGGCGACCCCGGAACAGGCAATCGCTGGATCAACGACGACGGCCGCTGCTCTCCGTCAAGGACACGGGCAACGGCTACACGGCCGTCAGCGTCGACACAGGCCCCGGGCAACGGCTGGACTTCCACGACCCGATCCGCGTCGGAGAGACGGTGCAGTACGTCAGCCCACGGCTCGCGTACGGCGGCCACACCCTGCGCGGATCCGGGTGACGGGTGAGCACAACTCCCAGTTGGGGGCTTCCTGGGCGAGCGTGGACCGCGCCGAGGTCTACGTGAACCGACGCACCCGGCCGACCGCGACGTCAGAGCCGCTCGTGGCCCTCCGTGCTCTCCCTCAGGACGAGCCGGTGGGCCACGATGCGGTCCTGCGGCGACAGCACCGCGGACTCGGCGGCCGCACTCGCACCGTCCCCTCCCGTCGTCTCCTCGATGCGGCGCCGCAGCAGTTGTACGGCGACCCTGGCCACCGCCGCCTTGTCGGGAGCCACCGTGCTCAGCGTCGGTACGGAGAACCGCCCGCCCTCCACGTCGTCGAAGCCGATGACGGCGACGTCCTCGGGCACCTTGGCCCCGAGCTCGTGCAGGGCGCGCAACGCGCCCAGCGCCAGCTGGTCGTTGAGGCAGAGCATGGCGTCGGGCCGGGCACCGTCGCGCAGCGCACGCGCCACCGCCCGGGCCCCGTCCGGCATCCTGAAGGAGCCGACCGGCAGCAGGGAAGCCGGATCGTAGGCGATGCCCGCTTCCGACAGCGCCGCACGGTAGCCCCGGGTACGGGCCTCCGCGGTCCCCAGGCCCGAGTCGTCGCGTCCCCCGACGGCGAGGATGGCGCGGCGCCCGAGACCGATCAGATGGTGGGTCGCCTCGCGTGCGGCACGCTCGTTGTCGATGGCCACATGGTCCGCGCCCTCCTCCAGCAGTTCCCCGAGCAGCACGGTGGGCGGGGCGCCCACGCGATCGCGCAGGTCGTCGGCGGTCAGGGCGAGCGGACTCAGGATGATCCCGTCCACGAAGGTGGAACCGAAACCGGCCAGCGCCGCCAGCTCGTGGGCGCGGTCCGCCCCGGACTGATGGATCAGGACGGTCAGGGAGCACTGCTCGGCCTCGCGGATGACATGCCGGGCCAGCTCGGCGAAGTACGGGATGTCCAGTTCGGGAACGACAAGGGCGATGATGCCGGTACGGCCCTTGCGCAAGTGACGGCCTGCCAGGTTCACTCGGTACCCGAGGTGTTCGATGGCCTCGCGCACCACCTGCCTGGTCCGGTCGGAGACGTGGGCGTAGTCGTTGATGACATTGGACACGGTCTTCTCCGAAACGCCCGCATGACGTGCGACGTCCTTGATCCTGGGCCGTGCCACCGAGACCTCCCTGCCTCTCACGCGACTGCCGAGTCTATGTCCCGGAGCCGCATGGGCCGCCCAGCTCTTTACAGCCGATGTACATCGATGTAAAAGCAAGCCACCGCATGAGCGTCCGGCCGTCGAAAGGTCCGCGACGAGTTCCCGTTTGAGCCCTGCTCGCGGCGGCCCCGCTGTCGGGCTGCGCCTCACCGGCCTCCGCCTCCGGCGCGTCCGCTATGCGTCTGGGACCTCTTCCAGGGCGGCGACGGCATGCTGATGGACGAGATGATCGAGGCCGTGTCCAAGGGGCCAGAGGGCGCCAAGGGGTCCGAGGGCGCCAAGGGCTCCGAGGGCGACCGCACGATCCTGGACTCGGGGCCGTCCTACTACACCATGCTCGCCATGTCCGCCGCCGGCGGCCGGGCCTCCGACGTGGCCGCCATGCGTCTGTCCCGGCTGGCGGGCTACGCGTCTGCTCGACCGGAAACTGCGCGGTGAGATCCCCGTCCCCTTACCGCCCGAGTCCGAGCTGTCCGGCATCGGCGACACCGACTTCCTGGAAGCCGTCTGGTACCGGCGCGCCATCGCCCTGCCGGCGGCGTGGGCAGGGCGCCGCGTGCTGCTGCACTTCGGCGCCGTCGACTACGACACCACCGTACGGGCCGACTGCAAGGAGGTCGCCCGGCACCGCGGCGGCTTCACCCCCTTCACAGCCGACCTCGGCGACATCGTCCAAGCGGGGGACGAGGTCGTCGTCACCGTCCGCGCCCGCGACCCCAGGTCCGGCCCGCAGGCACGCGGCAAGCAGGCCGTGCGGTATGCAACCACGACTGCAACTACACCCGGGTCACCGGCATCTGGCAGACCGTCTGACTGGAGCCCGTCCCCGACCTCCACCTGCGCCGCCCCCGCGTCACCCCCGACCTGGCCGGCTCCGCCTTCCACCTCGAACTGCCCCTGTCCGGCAACCGTCCCGGCCACCGGGTACGCGCCGTCCTCGGCGACGCCCACGGCGAGGTGGCCTGCGCCGAGGCACGCGCCGACCTGGACCTCGCCCCGCGCCTGCACCTGCCGGCGCCGGACGACCGGCGACGCGAGTGGAGCCCCGGCGATCCGCCCCTGTACGACCTGCGCCTCGAACTCCTTGACGCCTGGTGAGGGACATCGAGCTGGCCGTGGAAGCCGGCTTCAACGGAGCCCGGCTGCACCAGAAGGTCTTCGAGGAACGCTTCCTGTACCACGCCGACCGTCTCGGCTACCTGGTCTGGGGCGAGTTCGGAGACTGGGGCTGCGAGACCGGCGGCTCCTCGGGCGACAACCAGCAGCCCGACGCTTCCTACGTCGGCCAGTGGCTCGAGGCCCTCGAACGCGACTACTCACACCCCTCGATCATCGGCTGGTGCCCGCTGAACGAGACGTACCAGAGCTGCACGACCGCATCACCGGGCTCGACGCCGTGACCCGGGCGATGTTCCTGGCCACCAAGGCCATGGACACCACCCGGCCGGTCATCGACGCCTCCGGCTACGCCCACCGGGTCGCCGCGACCGACATCTACGACTCCCACAACTACGAGCAGGACCCGGCCGCCTTCCGGCAGCTGATGTCCGGCCTCGCCAAGGACGCCCCTTCGTCAACGCCCACGACAGCGGAGCCCCCTACTCCCAGCCCTACCGCGGCCAGCCGTACTTCGTCGGCGAGTTCGGCGGCATCTGGTGGGACCCCGAGGCGGCCGCGGACCGGTCGGGCGACGAGCGCACCGTCTCCTGGGGCTACGGGGAACGGGTCCGCAACGAGGACGAGTTCCACGAGCGGTTCAGCGGTCTCACCGAGGTACTGCTGGGGGACCGTGACATGTTCGGCTACTGATACACCCAGTTGACCGACGTCTTCCAGGAGCAGAACGGCATCTATCGGTTCGACCGCGGCGTGGAACTCGACGTCGAGCGTATCCGTGCCGCGCAGCCGCGCCCGGCCGCGATCGAGGATCAGGACCCGGCCTAGCGAACCTCCGGGGGGCCAAAGGCGACGATCGCCTCCGGCCCTCCGGTCGCGCGGTGTCAGAAGGGACGGTCGCCCTCGATGGCGACGCGTTCGGCGACGCGCCGGTCGGATCCGTAGTCGCCCACGGCGTAGTGCTGCGTGGCGCGGTTGTCCCAGAAGGCGATGTCGCCGGGCTGCCAGCGGAAGCGCACCTGGTACTCGGGGACGTGTGCCTGCTGGAACAGGAAGCGCAGCAGCCGGTCGCTCTCGTCACGGTCCATGCCGGTGATGCGGGTGGTGAAGGAGGTGTTGACGAACAGCATGCGCCGCCCGGTCTCGGGGTGGACGCGCACGACGGGGTGCTCCACGGGCGGGAACAGGTCCTGGTGCGGGATCAGCCGCTCGGGGCCGTAGAACCGGGCGAAGCCGGGGATGAAGTCGTGCACGGCCCGGGCGCCGTCGATGCGGTCCTTCACCTCCTGAGGGAGGTTGTCGTAGGCGGCAGCCATGTCCGCCCACATGGTGTCCCCGCCGAACGGCGGCACCTCGCGCAGCTGGAGAACGGCGCCGAGCGCGGGCCGTTCGCGGAAGGTGACGTCGGTGTGCCAGACGTTCTCGTACGTCGGGGCGGCCCCGGCGCTCTTGTCGAAGCGGACGACGTCGTCGCTGGAACCGGCGGCGAGCAGGGGGTTGGTCTCCAGCTCGCCCCAGTTGGCCGCGAAGTCGCGCTGCTGGTCGGAGGTGAGGTGCTGGGCGCGGAAGAAGAGCACCTTCCACTCCAGCAGGGCGCGGTTCAGCTCCTCGCGCAGGGCGGCACCGAGCGGGCGCGAGAGGTCGGCGCCCCGGATCTCGGCACCGATCGTGCGGGCCTGCGGAACGACCTCGAAGTGTTCGTAGGGCCGCTCCTGCCACCCCTCGGGCAGCCGGCGCAGTGTGCGCCGACCCTCGTACATACCGTCCCCCGGAATGCGTGCTTCGCGCAGATCGACGGTCGGGCCGGCGGTCGTGACGGTCATGGGAGTCCTCCCCTTGCGGTGGGCCGGGTCGGCCGGGCCATGGCGGTACGCGTCATCGCCGACCGGCCAGGAAAAAGAAGCGGGAAACGAAAATGCTCCGGGCTGTTCGCCGGAAGGAAGGCCGGTCGGCTCGGGACGCGCGGCACGCGCGTCGAGACCCCGGCTCGCGGACGGCCGTTATCGGCCGGAGCGCTCACACCCGGTTCGCTCGGGCACGGGGGGACACTCCGCCGTGGTGCCGAACCGGTATGTGGTCATGGCACCGATTGTGTGATCTCCCAGGGCCCCTGTCAACCGGCCCGGACCGGCCGCGGGGCGAAGGGGAGCATGACGTCCCCCTCGGGCTGGACGACGCCGTAGCTGCTCTCGGGCACCTTGTTCCACACGCCGGGGAGATCGCCCAGGGGCTCCGAGACGATGAGGCGGGTGTCGTCGGACGCCTCCCGGAGGAAGGGCAGGTCCGGGTGGAGCGCGCGCAGGCTCTCCACCCGCGAGCTGTAGTAGAGGGACCGTGAGGCGCCCTGGCTGGAGTAGCGGAAGGCCCACAGCCGACGTCCGTCGGTCACGGCGACCGTCATCTGCAGCGGGTACTGGACGCCGTGCTCATGACCGACCTCCTCCACCAGCCCCGCCATCCGTGCCACGGCCGCCGGAGGGTCGTCCTCCAGGCCGAAGGTGAGGGCCAGGAAAAACATCATCTCGGAGTCCGTCGACCCCTCGATGTCCAGGAAGAGCCGCGGGTCGACGGCCAGGGCGAGTTCGCGCCGGACCCGGTGGAACTCGGCGATCGCGCCGTTGTGCATCCACATCCAGCGGCCGTGGCGGAACGGGTGGCAGTTGGTCTGCTGCACGGGGCTGCCCGTGGAGGCCCGGATGTGAGCGAAGAACAGGGACGAGCGGACATGGCTCGCGATCTCCCGCAGATTGCGGTTGCTCCACGCCGGCCCGATCTCCCGGACGATCGCGGGGGTCGTCATCTCCGGGCCGAACCAGCCGACGCCGAACCCGTCCCCGTTCGTCGTCTCGACCCCCATCCGGGCGTGCAGGCTCTGGTCGATCAGTGAGTGCTCGGGCTTGTAGAGGATGGTCTCCAGCAGCACGGGCGTTCCCGAGTAGGCAAGCCATCGGCACATCGTCTGCCGCCTCCCTGGTCTTCGGCGCGTGCCGCGCGGGTCGCCCCGGACGTTCAGTCGACCGGCCAGGTGTGCACCGGGGCGTTGAGGTGCATGTAGTCCATGTACTGCTGTGTCATCCGGCGCAGGGCCTCGTGACGGCCCGGACGGGCGCCGGTGTCGATGTGGTGGAACATCTCCTTCTGCCAGACGGCACCGTTGCGCCCGGTGACGCACCGCTGCTCGATGATCCCCAGCAGCGGCTCCCGCCAGGCCGCGTCCATGCCGGAGAGCTCCAGTCCCCGGTGCGCCAGCGGCAGCAGCCGCCGCAGTACGAGCTCGGGCACGGTCACCTCGCCCATGCCGGGCCAGTACAGCCGTGCCTCGATACCGTGCCGGGCCGCGGTGTGCAGGTTGTCCTCGGCGACCGAGAAGGACATCCTCGACCACACCGGCCGTTCCTCCTCCACCAGGGCGCGGGTGAGCCCGTAGTAGAAGGCGCCGTTGGCGAGCGTGTCGGCGACGGTCGGACCGGCGGGCAGTACCCGGTTCTCCACCCGGACGTGCGGTGTGTCGTGGGCGACGGCGTAGACGGGCCGGTTCCAGCGGTAGATGGTGCCGTTGTGAAGGGTGAGCTCGCCCAGGTCGGGGATGTCGCCGCGGTCCAGTGTCTGGGCGGGGTCCTGCTCGTCGCACAGCGGCAGCAGCGCGGGGAAGTAGCGCACATTCTCCTCGAAGAGGTCGAAGACGCTGTTGATCCACCGCTCTCCGAACCACACCCGTGGCCGCACCCCCTGCGCCTTGATCTCCTGCGGCCGGGTGTCGGTGGCCTGCTCGAACAGCGGGATACGGCTCTCGTGCCACAGTTCCTTGCCGAGCAGGAAGGGTGAGTTGGCGGCGAGGGCCACCTGGACCCCGGCGATCGCCTGGGCCGCGTTCCAGTAGTCGGCGAACTCGTCGGGGGACACCTGGAGGTGGAACTGCGTGCTGGTACAGGCGGCCTCCGGCATGATCGTGTCCGCGTAGGTCCGCAGCCGGTCGACGCCGTCCACCTCGATGTGCAGGTCCTCGCCCCGGGCCGCGAACACCTGGTCGTTGAGCAGCCGGTAGCGCGGGTTCTCCGACAGGGCGGCCTCTCCCACGTCAGCCTCACGCAGTGTGGGCAGGGTGCCGACCATGATCAGATGTGCGCCGATCGACTCGGCGCGGTCCTCCGCGTGGTTCAGGGCGGCGCGGATCTCGGTCTCCCAGGAGTCGGGGCCGCCCGCCGTCAGCCGGCGGGGCGGGATGTTGATCTCCAGGTTGAAACGGCCCAGCTCGGTGGCCCAGGCGGGGTCAGCTATCGCTTCGAGGGCGTCGCTGTTGCACATCGCCGGCTCGGCCTCGTCGTCGACCAGGTTCAGCTCGATCTCCAGCCCCACCTGGGGCCGCTCGGTCTCGAACCGTGACTCGCCCAGCATCTGCGCGAAGGCCTCGAGGCACTCCTGCATTTTGATCCGGTACCGGCGGCGGTCCTCGCGGGTGAAGACCAGCGCCGGGACGTCCCGTCCCATCGGTCCTCCCGGGGTCGCCTTCCTCCAACGCTCTCCACCCCAGCGTCGCACCACCTGGCGCCCCTCACCAGACGGGACGGGACGGGGCCCGCCGCACTGTGTGCGGCGGGCCCCGTCGGGTTCACGTCCTTGTGCGGCCGATCAGCTCTCAGAGCTTGCCGGACTCCCGCACCGTGATCTTGGCGGAGGTGCCGCCGGACTGGGAACCGTAGCCCTCGATCTTGTCGACCACGCCCGTGCCCTCGACGACCTTGCCGAAGACGACGTGCTTGCCGTCCAGCCAGGGGGTGCGGACGGTGGTGACGAAGAACTGCGAGCCGTTGGTGTTCGGACCCGCGTTCGCCATGGACAGCAGGTAGGGCTCGGTGTGCTTCAGCTGGAAGTTCTCGTCCGCGAACTTCTCGCCGTAGATGCTCTTGCCGCCGGTGCCGTCGCCCCGGGTGAAGTCACCGCCCTGGAGCATGAACTGCGGGATCACGCGGTGGAACGAGGAACCGGCGTAGCCGAAGCCGTGCTCGCCGGTGGCCAGCTCGATGAAGTTCTTGGCGGTCTTGGGGGTGACGTCCTCGAAGAGTTCGAAGACGATGCGGCCCGCATCCTGGCCGTCGATGTCGATGTCGAAGTAAACCTTGGAATTGCTCATCGCACCATTGTGACGTGTGAGCCCCCGTGATGTCGCACCGGCCGTCCTTTCAGCGTGTGGCGAGCAGTCCGAGCGTGTCGATCACCCGGTTCGAGAAGCCCCACTCGTTGTCGTACCAGGCGACCACCTTGATGTGGCGGCCGTCGACGCGGGTCAGCGCCGAGTCGAAGATCGACGAGGCCGGGTTGCCCGTGATGTCCGAGGAGACCAGCGGGTCGTCCGAGTACTCGAGCACTCCCGCGAGGGGGCCCTCGGCGGCGGCACGGTAGGCCGCCAGCACGTCGTCGCGCGTCACGTCGCGGGCGACGGTCGTGTTGAGTTCGACGATCGAGCCCACAGGTACCGGCACGCGGATCGAGTCGCCCGACAGCCTGCCGTCGAGGTTCGGCAGCACCAGGCCGATCGCCTTGGCGGCGCCCGTCGTGGTCGGCACGATGTTGACCCCGGCGGCGCGGGCCCGGCGGGGGTCGCGGTGCGGACCGTCCTGCAGGTTCTGCTCCTGCGTGTAGGCGTGCACCGTCGTCATGAAGCCGTGCTCGATGCCGGCGAGCTCGTCGAGCACCGCGGCCAGCGGCGCGAGCGCGTTGGTCGTGCAGGACGCGTTCGAGACGATCGTGTGCGCGGCCGGGTCGTACGCGTCGCTGTTCACGCCGTACGCCAGGGTGACGTCCGCACCGTTCGAAGGCGCGCTGACCAGGACTTTCCTCGCGCCCGCGGTCAGGTGGGCGCGGGCGGCGTCGGCCGAGGTGAAGCGGCCGGTGGCCTCCAGTACGAGTTCGACGCCGAGCTCGGCCCACGGCAGCCGCGCCGGCTCGCGCTCGGCGAGGACCTTGATGCGGTGTCCGTCGACGACGAGGGTGTCCCCGTCGACGGACACCGGGCGGCCGAGCCGGCCGGCCGTGGAGTCGTAGGCCAGCAGCCGGGCGAGGGTGGCCGGCTCGGTGAGGTCGTTCACGGCGACGACCTCGAGCTTGCTGTCGCGTTCCAGCAGCGCGCGCAGCACGTTGCGCCCGATGCGGCCGAATCCGTTGATGCCGATGCGAGTCATGAGTGGTGTGTCCCTTCGTTCGCCGTCAGGTCGTTCGCCACCAGGCTCGCGCGTGTCGTCCGCGCGTGGCAGCGGCGGGAGTGCCACGGTTCGCAAGGATCGCGCCAAGCGCCAAGCGCCAAGCGCCAAGCGCCAAGGCCAAGCGGCAGGTGCCATGGCCAAGCGGCAGGCGTCGGAGGAGGCGGAGGAGGCTGGGCCGGTGGGACTACTCGCCCTGGGCGAAGGTGCGCCGGTACTCGCTCGGTGTCGTGCCCAGGATGCGCTGGAAGTGCAGCCGCAGATTCGCGCCGGTGCCGAGACCGACGTCGGCGGAGATCTGCTCGACGCTCCGTTCCGAGCTTTCCAGCAGCTCACGGGCCATGTCGATGCGGGCGCGCATGACCCACTGCATCGGTGTGTACCCCGTGTCCTCGACGAAGCGCCGCGAGAACGTGCGCGCCGACACCGCCGCGTGCCGGGCGAGTCTCTCCAGGGTGAGGGGCTCGCCGAGCCGGCGCAGCGCCCACTCGCGGGTGGCGGCGAACCGCTCGCCCAGCGGCTCGGGCACGCTGCGCGGCACGTACTGCGCCTGACCACCGCTGCGGTAGGGGGCCGCGACCAGGCGCCGGGCGGCGTGGTTCGACGCGGCCACTCCGAGGTCACCGCGCAGGATGTGCAGGCACAGGTCGATGCCGGAGGCGGCGCCGGCGGAGGTCAGCACGCTGCCCTCGTCCACGAACAGCACGTTCTCGTCGACCCGCACGCGAGGATGCTTCGCCGCGAGCGCCCGCGTGTAGTGCCAGTGCGTCGTGGCGCGCCTGCCGTCCAGCAGGCCCGTGGCGGCGAGCGCGAAGGCGCCCGTGGAGATGGCGGCGAGCCGCGCGCCCCGATCGTGGGCCGCCGTCAGCGCCTCGACGACGGTGCGCGGCGGATTGTCGAGGTCGGGGGACCGGTAACCGGGGAGAAAGACCACGTCGCCCCAGGCCAGCGCCTCGAGGCCGTGGGCGACGTGGTAGGACAGGCCGTCACCGCCGGTCACGAGGCCGGGCTCCGCGCCGCACACCCGGACCTCGTACGGCATGCTCGCCCGCGTCGTGAACACCTGCGCGGGGATGCCGACATCGAGCGGCTTGGCACCCTCGAGCACGAGGACGGCGACGCGACGCGGGCGGGAGGACGGCACGCGGGACAGCGTACGTGGGGTGCCGGTCAGCTCAGGCCGAGGACTTTCATGGTGTGCTCGGCCATGCGCCGTTCGCCGAGGGCGTTGGGGTGGACGGGGACGAGGCTGTGACCGAAGAGGAGCGGTTCGATCCACCGGGTGCCGACGGCCTCGCAGGCGTCGTGGCCCTCGGACACCTGTGAGAAGTCCACATAGGTCACCCCGGTCTCTTCGGCGGCACGCTCGACGACGGCGTTGAGGTGCGCCTGGATGCTCCGCAGGTAGGGCACGTCACCAGCGGCGATCGGCAGCTTCGCGAAGCAGGACGGGTCGGCGGTGGCCGGTGTGATCCACGGGTAACCCAGGGCCGCCACGCGGGCGTTGGGAGCCTCGGCGCGGACGCTGCGCAGCGCGTTCTTGAGCGCCGGATAGGTGTTGGCGTCGATCTGGTCGTCGAAGGACGTGCCGTGTCTGTCCTTGCAGGGGCTGCCCTTGCCGCCGCTGAGGACGCCCGCGGTCCCGCAGGCCGTGATGGCGTTGATGAACGTGCTGTTGTCGTTGCCGCCGATGGTCAGCGTGACCAGGTCCGTACCGGTGGTGAGGGCGTTCACCTGGGGAGCGACGCCCGGGTACTGGGCCTGCGTGAAGTGGGTGGTCTGGGCGGCGCCGCAGGTGACGTCCTTCAGGCGGGCGCCCGTGGTTTCGGCGATGACGTGGGGGTAGTTCGCCGTGGAGCGCAGGCAGAGCAGGTTGGTGAGGTCGACGGGCAGGATGCCCGAGCCGGCGCTGTAACTGTCGCCGAGAGCGACGTAGTCCAGGGAGGGCGTGGACTGCGCGGTGGCGTCGGTGAGGCCGAGGGCCAGTGTACCGACCGCGGCTACTGTCGCGGTCATGACACGGCGCAGGGCATGCTTCGGCATGGGCTCTCTCTTCTCGGGACGGGGGCGCGGGAGGGTGCGAGCGTGCGGCCGCGGGTTACCGATCGGTTCTACTTTTAAGTAATGTGCACGCGCGCTGACTTTGCGTCAACGCTGTTGACGCGACTTGTTGCAGCGGCACGGCACGGTGGCCCGCCGATCGATCTCCGACCTGAGGCTGCGGGCGGGTGCTGCGGCTGAACCCGTCCGAGGCCCTGACGGACGGGCTTGAGGGGGTCGGCGTACTGGAGGTCGCCCGAGTGGCGGCGGCGGGAACTCGGGCTGTTCTAAAGTGACTACCGTCAGTTCACCCGATCGCGGACCTGTGAGGTACTCAGCAGCCATGCCGACCGAAACGTTTGAGTTCCAGGTAGAGGCACGTCAGCTCCTTCAGCTGATGATTCACTCCGTCTACTCGAACAAGGATGTCTTCCTGCGCGAACTTGTCTCCAACGCCTCGGACGCGCTGGACAAACTGCGCCTCGCCGCCCTGCGGGACGACACTCCCGATGTCGACGTGACCGACCTCCACATCGAACTCGACGTCGACAAGGAGGCCCGCACCCTCACCGTGCGGGACAACGGCATCGGGATGTCGTACGACGAGGTCACGCACCTCATCGGCACCATCGCCAACTCGGGCACGGCCAAGTTCCTGCAGGAGCTGCGAGAGGCCAAGGACGCCGCCGGAGCCGACGGGCTCATCGGCCAGTTCGGCGTCGGCTTCTACTCCGCCTTCATGGTGGCGGACGAGGTCACCCTGGTGACCCGTCGCGCCGGTGAGGCGCAGGGCACCCGCTGGTCGTCGCGCGGTGAGGGCACGTACACTCTGGAGACGGTCGACGAGGCGCCGCAGGGAACCTCCGTCACCCTTCACCTCAAGCCGGCGGACTCCGAGAACCAGCTCCACGACTACACCTCCGAGTGGAAGATCAAGGAGATCGTCAAGCGCTACTCGGACTTCATCACCTGGCCGGTCCGCCTGCTGCCGAAGCCGGCCGAGGACGGTGGCGATCCGGGCGAGGCCGAGACGCTCAACTCGATGAAGGCGCTGTGGGCACGCCCGCGCGACGAGGTGTCCGACGACGAGTACCACGAGCTGTACAAGCACATCTCCCACGACTGGCGCGAACCGCTGGAGACGATCCGGCTGCAGGCGGAGGGCACCTTCGAGTACCAGGCCCTGCTCTTCGTGCCCTCGCACGCCCCGCACGACCTGTTCACCCAGGGGTACCAGCGCGGCGTACAGCTCTATGTGAAGCGCGTCTTCATCATGGACGACTGCGAGGAACTGCTGCCGCCGTACCTCCGCTTCGTCAAGGGCGTCGTCGACGCGCAGGACCTCTCGCTCAACGTCTCCCGTGAGATCCTCCAGCAGGACCGCCACATCCGCATGATCCAGCGCCGCCTGACGAAGAAGGTCCTGGCCACGGTCAAGGACCTGATGGCGTCCGCGCCGGACCGTTATGCCACCTTCTGGCGGGAGTTCGGCGCCGTCCTCAAGGAAGGACTGGTGACCGACTCCGACAACCGCGACGCGATCCTCGCCGCCTCCTCCTTCGCGAGCACGCACGACGCCGACGAGCCGACCACGCTGAAGAGTTACGTGGAGCGGATGAAGGACGGCCAGGACGCCGTCTACTTCATGACGGGCGAGTCCCGGCAGTCCCTCGAGAACTCCCCGCACATGGAGGCCTTCCGGGCCAAGGGCGTCGAGGTCCTGCTGTTGACCGACGCCGTCGACGAGGTGTGGGCCGACGCGGTGGGGGAGTACGAGGGCAAGCCGCTGCGCTCGGTGGCCAAGGGCGAGATCGACCTCGGCGGTTCCGAGGACGAGAAGACCGACGCCGAGAAGGACCAGCAGGGCGAGGAGTACGCCGGCCTGCTCGGCTGGATGACGGAGCACCTGGGCGAGGACGTCAAGGAGGTCCGCCTCTCCTCCCGCCTCACGGTCTCGCCGGCCTGTGTCGTCTCCGACGCGAACGAACTCACGCCCGCGCTGGAGAACATGTACCGGGCGATGGGCCAGGAGGTGCCCCAGGCCAAGCGAATCCTCGAACTCAACCCGGAACACCAGCTGGTGAAGTCCCTGAACCGGTCCTACACCGAGCAGCAGGACCGGACGGAGCTCACCGAGACCGCCGAACTGCTCCACGCCCTGGCGGTACTCGCCGAGGGGGGCCGGCCGCATGAGCCGGCCCGCTTCGTGAAGCTGGTCGCCGACCGTCTGGAGCGCACGCTGTAACCACGCCGCCAGGCGTCGGACCGGCGCCGCGTACGTCCCGAACGCCACGGAATCGTGGCGTTCGGGACGGGCCGGAGGCAGGGGCGGGCTCCGGCAGGGGCGGGCCGGGGGCGAACGCGTGCGCCGCAGGCGCCTGCGGCGGTCGGCCGCTGCCCCGTGAGACGCGAAGGGCCACGCCGCCCGGGCGGTACTCCGGGACGTCTCCTGTCCACCTCGACATCCGCATGGCGAGACGGTCTGGCATCCGGAGCAGCACACTCCGTATATTCGCACGCATGTATGCATCGGCTCCGCTGCTGTGCCTCGCGCTCTTCGCGAACTCGGCGTGGTGCGTCGACGACGGCCTCTGTCGCCGCTGACCCCCACACCGGCCGCGTCACCCATGCCGCCGGTCCGTCAGCGCCATCGCCCGCCGTCCCCGTGCACCCCTCCGGAGATCTTCCGTGACCACCGCGCCCCCAGCCGGGTCGACCCCGGCCGCGCCGCCGCGCGCGCCCGCCGTCCTGTTCTCCCCCTCCCCGACCTCCTCGGCACGGCCCGAGGCGCCGCCCCTGCCTCCGGTGCGGCGGACACCACTCGCGGTGTCCGGCCTGCTCGCCGTGGCCCTTGCCGCGTACGTGTGGTCCGCGCACGGCGCCAAGCCGGGCGTACTGCTCCTGCTCGGCCTCGGCCTCGGTGTCGCCCTCTTCCACTCCCGGTTCGGTTTCACGTCCGCCTGGCGGCAGCTGGTCGCCGTCGGCAACGGCGCCGGGCTGCGGGCGCACGCCCTGCTGCTCGGCACGACGGCCACCCTGTTCGCGCTGCTCATCGGCACGGGCACCGGACTCTTCGGATCCCAGCCGACCCCGTCCGCCGGGTCGATCGGGGTCGGTCTGTTCGCCGGCTCGGTGCTCTTCGCGATCGGCATGCAGCTCGGTGGCGCCTGCGCCTCCGGCACCCTCTTCGCCGTCGGCTCGGGACAGGGGTCGGTGGTGCTGACCCTCGGCGGCTTCATCGCGGGCGCCACTCTCGCCGCCTGGCAGTTCGACCTGTGGAAGGACCTTCCCGCCTGGGAACCCGTCGTCCTGTCCGACCACATCGGATGGCTCGGCTCCTGGGCCGTGACCATCCTCGCGCTGCTCCTCGTGGTACTGGTCACACGGCGCGTCCAGGCCCGCCGCAACCCGCCGCCCCTCGGGGCCGTCCCTTCGGCGCGCGGACTGGCCGTCCGTGCGCTGCGCGGCTCCTGGTCGCCGGCCGCCGGCGCCCTCGTGCTGGCCGTGCTCGGCGCGGGCATCCTGCTGGTCTCCGGCGGCGCCTGGGGCGTCACGAGCGCCTTCAGTCTGTGGGGCTCGGAGCTGGTGGGTGCGCTCGGCGGCCACCCGGAGAACTGGACGTGGTGGCAGCGGCCGGGCAACGCCGAAATGCTGGCGGGCCCGGTTCTCGCCGACAAGACCAGCCTCACCGACATCGGCATCATGATCGGCGCGGCCCTCGCGGCCGCGGTCGGCGGCACCTGGGCCCTGCACCGGCGCATCCCCTGGCGCACGGCGCTCGCGGCGGTGCTCGGCGGCGTGCTGATGGGCATCGGCGCCCGTCTGGCCGGCGGCTGCAACATCGGCGCCTATCTGGCGGGCATCGCCTCGGGCAGCCTCAGCGGCTGGCTGTGGGGGGCCTTCGCGCTGGCCGGTACCTGGGTGGGCCTCAAGCTGCGTCCCCTGTTCGGCCTGGGCAACCCCAAGCCGGGCGACGGCGTCTGCTGACACCCGAGCCCGGCGACGGCGTCTGCTGACACCCGAGCCGGCGACGGCGTTCCCTGAGACAGGGGGATGCCCGTGCGGCACAGGGATCAGGCCTGTGCCGCACGGGCGGCTACGGGGCGCGCCGCTTCGTGGTGGTGACGCGGGCGATGGCCTCCAGAGTGAGCGCCCTGCCGTGGGGCTCGCGGGCCAGCGCACGGTGCAGCGTCATCCCCTCGATGAGGGCGTCGAGCTGGCGGGCGGTGTCCGGGTCGAAGTGCTTCTCCAGGTGGACGCGGCTGCGGCGCATCCACTCGTGGGTGAGCTCCCGGTAGGCCGGCCGGCGCGCGGCGAGGGTGTACAGCTCCTGGGTGAGCACCAGGTCCCGCCGGCTTCCCTCGGACAGGAGGTGCACGAGGTCGGCCACCGCTTCCCGGGCCTGCTCGCGGTCGGCCGCCGCGCCGAGGTGGGTGTCGAACACGGCGACGATGTGGTCGGTGAAACGGCCGAACGCCTCCCGCAGCAACTGGTCGATGCCGCTGAAGTGGTAGGTCATCGAGCCCAGGGGGACCGCGGCGCGGGTGGCGATCTTCCGGTGGGAGACGCGCGCGATGCCCTCCTCGGCGATCAGGTCGAGCGTGGCGGCGATGATGCGTTCACGCCGCTGCGGATCCGTGTGTCCGGTTGCCATGGGAGCAGGCTTACACCTTCCGCACCGGGCGGGCGGGGTTGCCGACGGCGACGACGTTCGCGGGCACGTCCTTCGTCACGACCGCTCCGGCGCCGATGACGGAGTTGTCGCCGATGGTCACACCGGGCAGGACGACGGCGCCACCGCCCAGCCAGACGTTGTCGCCGATGGTGATGGGCCGGGCGGCCTCCAGCTTGTCCCGCCGGGGCTCGGCCTCCAGGGGATGCGTGGGGGTGAGCAGCTGGACACCCGGCCCGATCTGGCAGTCCTCGCCGATGGTGATCGCCGCGACGTCCAGCGCGGTCAGGTTGTAGTTGACGAAGGTGCGCGCGCCGATCGTGATGTTGCTGCCGTAGTCGACGTACAGCGGTGGCCGCACGTGCGCCTCTGCGCCCAGGGAGCCGAGCAGTTCGGCGAGGATCGGCTGCGCGGCCGCCGCGTCCTCCGCGTAGGCGGCCTGGTAGCGGGCGGCCAGCCGCACGGCCTGCTGCTGCCTGCGGGCGATCTCGGGATCGTCGGCGATGTAGAGGTCGCCCGCCTCCATGCGCTCGAGGTTCGTGCGAGGGTCCTGCGCGAAGTAGTCCGTCGGCATGCGCACGATCGTACCCTGGAGCGTACGAACGTACACTCATGGTCGGCGTGTCGCTGGAGGACGCCCCGCCCGGCGGCTCCGTTCAGCGCCGGCGGGACTGGAGCACACCGGAGCACACGAGGACGAGAACCCCCGCGAGCGGCACGACCAGCAGCCCCACCCGCAGGCTCGTCGCGTCGGCGACCAGCCCCACGATCGGCGGGGACAACAGGAAGCCCAGCCGCATGAGCCAGGAGACCATGGTCAGCCCCAACCCGGGCTTCAGGCCGGGCAACTCGTCGGCCTCGTGCATCGCCGCCGGAACCAGGGTCGCCACCCCGAAGCCGGCCGCCGCGAACCCGAGGATCGTCCCGGGCACCGTGGGCACGGCCAGCGCCAGGCCCATGCCGGCCGCGGCGACGAGAGCGCCACAGCGGGCCACCGTGCGCTGACCGAACCGGTCCACCAGCCGGTCACCGATGAGCCGGCCGACGAACTGCGCCCCGACCAGGGCGACATAGCCGGATGCGGCCAGCGCCACCGACGCGTGCAGCGAGTCGGAGAGGTAGAGGGTGGCCCAGGAACTGCCCGCGTCCTCGACGAGCGTGCCGGCCGTGGCGATGAGGACCAGTGCGGCCAGTACGTAGCTCGTACGCCCACCCGGTGCCGCACGCCGGGCCTGCCGCGGGGCGCGGCCCTCGACGCCGGCCTCCTCCTCCGGTTCGGTCTCGGGGCCGGGCAGGCAGAACCGCAGGGCGACGCACGCCGCGAGCGCGAACACCACGGCCGAGAACAGCAGGTGCCAGCCCCGGGAGACGTCGAGTGCGATCGCGGCGGCGGCCATGGACCCGCCGGTGACGGCGCCGATGGACCAGATGGCGTGGAAGGAGTTGATGATGGAGCGTCCATAGCGGCGCTGCACCCGCAGGCCATGGGCGTTCTGCGCGACGTCGGTGAACGCGTCCGCCGCTCCGGCCAGGAGCAGGGCGCCCGCGAACAGCGCCACCGAGTCGGCCAGGCCGGCGGCGAGTATGCCCACCCCGGTCAGCAGCGTGCCGCCGACCGCCACCCGCGCCGAGCCGAACCGGCGGACGACCACGCCGGCCGCGAGCCCGGCCGCGATGGCGCCCGCCGGGAACGCCGCCACGGCCAGCCCGTAGGCGGCGTTGCCGATGCCGAGGTCCGCCTTGATCTGCGGATACCTCGGCAGAAGGTTGGCGAACAGGGCCCCGTTGGTGAAGAACAGCGCGGCGACGGCCACGCGAGCCCGCCGTTCGGTCAGGGCGGGCCGGCGCAGAACGTCAACAGTCATGCGCGGAGCCTACAGGCGCAAGCGTACGAACGTACACTCGCGAAAACCGGCGTCTCGCGAGCCCTGTTGCGGCGATCATGTGATCGAGTCACCACCCAGGATCCCGAGGAACCGCCCGACATGCCCGTGCGGCTCCTCCGCACCCGCTTCGGCGACGAGGACGTCGCCCGGCTGCCCGCGGTGGCCTCGTGGTACCGGCCGGCCGACCACATCACCGCGCAGGTGCGGACCATCGAGTCGGGCACCGTCGCCGACCTCGAAGCGGCCGCGCCACCTCGTTAAACTGACGCTCGCCGTAACGCACAGCGCACTGAGGAGACCCGGATGCCGGCACACGACCCGTCCGTCTCCGACGACGCGGCCGGGACGAGAGGGGCGCCGCCGGCGCCGGCCCGGCAGGTGCTGTCCGACAGCGTCTACGAGGACATCAAGGCCATGGTCATGGACCATGAGATCGCCCCCGGCGCCCGCGTCGGCATCGAGGGCCTGGCCCGCGCACTCAACGTCTCACCGACCCCCGTGCGCGAGGCCCTGGCCCGGTTGGAGTCCGACGGTCTCGTCGTCAAGCGCTCCCTGTCCGGATACCGGGCCACCGAGTTGCTGACCCGGCAGGGGGTGGAGGAGCTGTTCGAGATGCGGCTGCTCCTCGAACCGCGAGCCGCCGCTCTGGCAGCCCGCCACGCAGACGAGGAACAGCTCGACGCGATCGAGACGATCCTGGAGGACACGCAGGCCCACCCCGGCCCCGCCGGGCCGTACGCGGCCTACCGGGACTTCGCCGCCCTGGACCAGCGATTCCACGACGCGGTCGCCGAGGCCGCCCATCGGCCCCTGCTCGCGGACTCGGTGGAGCGGCTCCACTCCCACCTGCACATCTTCCGCCTCAGCAGCCTTCAGAGCGACGGTGCCCCGACCCTCGCGGAGCACGAGCGCGTGGTGCGCGCGATCCTGCGCCGCAGGACCGGACACGCCGCCGAGGCGATGGCGGACCACCTCACCCGGAGCCTGGAGCGCCTGCTCAGCCGGCTCGGACCGGGCTGACGTGGATCGGGCTGACGCGGATTGGCTGACGTGGGTCGGGCTGACGCAGATCGGGCTGACACGGCACGGGGCTGACACGGCACGGGGCTGACACAGCGTCGGGTCGACGTGGCGACGGTCACCCATCGTGGACGCCGGTCGCCCGGTCGCCCGGTCGCCCGGTCGCCCGGTCGCCCGGTCAATCGCTGATGCGGTAGATCCGCCGGGCGGTGCCCGACCACACCTCGTCCCGCTCGGGCGCGGTGAGCGAGCCGGTCAGTTCCCGGGTGGCGGCGAGGACGTCGCCGTAGCGTGCGGCGAGGGTGCTCACCGGCCAGTCGGAGCCGAACATGAGCCGCCGGGGACCGAAGGCGCCGAGCACCGTGTCGGCGTACGGCCTGAGGTCGTCGACCGTCCACGATCGGCGGTCCGCCTCGGTGACCATGCCGGAGAGCTTGCAGACCGTGTTCGGCAGGGAGGCCAGCGCACGCACATGGCGGGCCCATGGTTCCCGACGGCCCGACGCGATCGGTGGTTTGCCCAGATGGTCGAGGACGAAGGTGAGTCCGGGGACGGCGGCTGCCGCCCTCGTCGCCGACGGCAGCTGGTGCGGAAGGACGACGAGGTCGTGGACGAGTCCGGCCGCCGCGACCGCGCGCAGTCCGCGCAGCACGTCGGGCCGGGTCAGCCAGTCCGGGTCGGGCTCCGCCTGGACCTGGTGCCGGATACCGCGCAGGAACCCACCGCCGGGCAGCGAGCGCAGCCGCGCCAGTTCGTCGGCGACCCCGGGCGACGTCAGATCGGTCCAGCCGACGACCGCGCCGACCACCTCGCTGCCCGTGGCCAGGGCCAGCAGCTCCGGCGTCTCCTCGGCCACGGTGACCGTCTGCACGAGTACCGACGCCGCCACCCCTGCCTCGCGGGCCTCGGTCTCGAAATCCGTGAGGAGGAACGAGCGCCGCAGTGGGCCGAGTTCCGGGCCGGTGATCCACTCCTGGTCGCGTACGCCGAGGTCCCAGACGTGATGGTGGGCGTCGACGAGGCTCATGGCACCGTCCCGTCCGGCAGCGGCACCTCACCGGGCAACAGCCCCCGCGCCCGCAGGGCCTCCCACACGGCGTCGGGGACGGGCCGGTGGAACTGCTCGGCCGCGTCCCGGACCTGGGCGGCCGATCGCGCCCCGACCAGGACGGAGGCGACCGCCGGGTGCCCGAAGGGGAAGTGCAGCGCGGCCGCGCGCAACGGCACGCTCCGCGTCTCGGTGACGTCGCGCATCCGCACGGCCCGGTGCAGCAGGTCCGTGGGTGCCGCCGCGTAGTCGTAGGTGGCGCCCGGCGTGGGATCGGCCAGCAGGCCGGAGTTGAACACTCCGCCGACGATCACGCTCTTGCCGACCGCCGCCGCCGAGGGCAGCAGTCCGTCCAGCGCACCCTGTTCGAGGAGGGTGTAGCGCCCCGCGCAGAGCACGGCGTCCACGTCCGTGTCCGTCAGGAAGCGTGTCAGCATGCGGGTCTGGTTCATTCCCGCGCCGATCGCCCGTACGACTCCCTGGGACCGCAGCTCCTCGAGCGCCGGATAGGCCTCCCGGAACGCCTGCTCCCCGTGGTCGTCCGGATCGTGCAGCAGGACGAGGTCGACGCGGTCGAGCCCGAGGCGGGTGAGGCTGTCCTCCAGCGAGCGGCGTACACCGTCGGCGCTGAAGTCCCACCGCCGCCGGTGGGTGGCCGGCACGGCGAAGCCCTGGGCCAGGTCGTCGCCGCCGCCCTCGTGCGGGACGAGTATCCGTCCCACCTTGGTGGACAGGGTGAAGTCGTCGCGCGGCCTGGTCCTGAGGGCCTCGCCCAGTCTGCGTTCCGACAGGCCGAGGCCGTAGTGCGGGGCGGTGTCGAAGTAGCGGACGCCCGCTTCCCAGGCGGCGTCCACGGCGGCCGCGGCCTCCTGCTCGCCCACCTCCTCGTAGAGGCCGGCGACGGCCGCTGCGCCGAAGCCGAGGGCGCTGACGGACACGCCACTGCGGCCGAGAGTGCGGCTCGGCAGCGCTGCACCGCCGCTCGCGTCCGGCCGCGTCACTGTCCCTCCGGCCGCAGTCGCAGGCCCTGCATCCCGCCGTCCACCGCGAGCGCGGTGCCCGTGACCGAGGCGGCGGCCGGACTCGCCAGGTACACGATGGCAGCGGCGACCTCCTCGGCGGTGACCAGCCGGCCCATGGGCTGCCGGGCGTCCAGCGCCGCCCGCTCGGCGACCGGGTCTGCCGCCCGGTCGAGGAGGCGGCCGACCCAGGGGGTGTCGGCCGTACCGGGGTTGACGCAGTTGACGCGGATGCCCTCGCGGACGTGGTCCGCCGCCATGGCCAGGGTCAGGGACAGCACCGCGCCCTTGCTCGCGCTGTACAGGGTTCGCTGCGGGAGCCCTGCGGTGGCCGCGATCGAGCAGGTGTTGACGACGGCGGCGTGCGCGGAGGCGCGCAGGTGGGGGAGGGCCGCGCGTGTGGTGCGGACCATACCGAGGACGTTGACGTCCAGGACGCGGTGCCACTCGGCGTCGTCGTTGTCCTCGACCGTTCCCACCGCGCCGACGCCGGCGTTGTTGACCAGGATGTCGAGGCCCCCCAGATCCTCGGCGGCGGCTGCGACGGCGAACCGTACGGAGGCGTCGTCGGACACGTCCGCGCGGTAGCCGCGCAGAGGTTTGCCGACAGCCGACGGGCCGAGGTCGAGGGGATCATGGCCGAACGGGCCGGGGCCGAGCGGATCGGGTGCGAGCGGATCGGGTGCGAGCGGGTCGAGGTCCAGTACGGCGACGTCGGCGCCGCGGGCGGCCAGCAGACCGGCGGTGGCTCTGCCGATGCCGGACGCGCCGCCGGTCACCAGGGCTCTGAAACCGGAGAGTTCGCTCATCGGTTGGTCCCCTCCCGGGGTTCGGTGAGGCCGGCGGCGTCGGCGACCCAGAAGGCGCCGCCCGGATGGCGATAGGCCTCGATCGACGTTGCGTGCATCTCCGAGGAGAAGCCGGGCGCCGTGGGAGCCACGTAGTGCCCGTTCACGATGGCCACGGGATCCTTGAAGTGCTCGTGCAGATGGTCTACGTACTCGATCAAGCGGTCCTCGGTCGTGCCGGTCAGCGCCACGTAGTCGAACATCGACAGATGGCGCACCAGCTCGCACAGGCCGACGCCGCCGGCGTGCGGGCAGACCGGGACGCCGTACTTGGCGGCGAGGAGCAGGATCGCCAGGTTCTCGTTGACACCGCCCACCCGCGCCGCGTCGATCTGCAGCACGTCGATGGCCTCCGCCTGCAGGAGCTGCTTGAAGACGACGCGGTTGTGGACGTGCTCGCCGGTGGCGACCTTGACCGGGGCCACCCCCCTGCGGACGGTCGCGTGCCCGAGGATGTCGTCCGGACTGGTGGGCTCCTCGATCCAGTACGGGGCGTACTCGGCCAGCGCGTTGGTCCACTCGACGGCCTCGGCGACGTTCCAGCGCTGGTTGGCGTCGACAGCGATCCGGACGTCGGGGCCGACGGCCGCGCGCGCCGCGCGCATCCTGCGTACGTCGTCGGCGAGATCGGCACCGACCTTCAGCTTGATCTGGGTGAAGCCGTCCGCGACCGCCCGCTCGGCAAGCCGGACCACCTTGTCGTCGGAGTAGCCGAGCCAGCCGGGAGAGGTGGTGTACGCCGGGTAGCCGTTCGCCAGGAGCCGCAACTCGCGCCCGGCGGAGCCGTCCTTGCCCTTTCGGAGCAGGGCCACGGCCTCCTCGCGCGTGAGGGCGTCCTCGATGTAGCGGTAGTCCACCTGGTCCGCGAGCCATTCCGGCTCGGAGTCGGTCAGGAGCTTCCACACCGGTCTGCCCGCGCGCTTGGCCGCCAGGTCCCACACCGCGTTGACGACGGCACCGATCGCCATGTGCATCACGCCCTTCTCCGGGCCGAGCCAGCGCAGCTGGCTGTCACCGACCAGGGCCCGGGAGAGCGAACCGGGGTCGGCGCACACCGCCTCGGCGGACAGGCCCACGACGTGATCGCGCAGCGCGGCGATGGCCGCGGCCTGCACGTCGTTGCCGCGCCCGATGGTGAAGGCGAACGCATGGCCCTCAAGCCCGTCACCCGCGTCGGTCCGCAAAATCACGTACGCGGCCGAGTAGTCGGGGTCCGGGTTCATCGCGTCGGAGCCGTCGAGCTCGCGCGAGGTGGGAAAACGGATGTCGATCACGTCGACTTCGGTGATGCGAGCCGCGGTCATGGTCGCTTCCCCACTGAAATCAAATAGGATTCTGTCGCCCTGATGGTGTGGCAGACGCGATCGCCCCGTCAAGAGGGCGACAGATCCCATAGGATTATTCGAATCCAGGACTCGACGTCTGCGCCGGCCCAGTCAGAGGAGACCGGCGACGAGTATGGCGAACTCGTCCGGCGTGGCGAGGCGGATGCCCAGCTCCTCGGCCTTGGCCCGCTTGGAACCGGCCCCCTCGCCCGCGACGACGAGCGTCGTCTTCTTCGAGACGCTGGAGGAGGAGCGTCCGCCGGCCCGCTCGACGAGTTCGTTCATCTCGTTGCGCGACAGCTTCTCCAGACTTCCGGTCATCGCGCCGGTGACCACCACCCGCATCCCCGCCAGCGGGCCGCCCTCCGCCGGTGTCGCGACCGCATCCGCGCCTTCGCTCGGAACCTCGCCCTCGCCGTCGGCACCGGCGGGGGGCGGAGTGGCGCCGGGCTCGGTCATGTTGACCCCGGCGGCGGTGAGCTTGTCGATGAGCGGGGCGAGTTCGGCGATCTCCGCGACGATCGAGGGCGCCTTCTCCGACCCGATGCCCTCGACCCGCTGCATCGCGTCGGCGTCGGCGGCGCGTATGTGGTCCATGGTGGCGAAGTGCCGGGCGATGCGACGGGACATGGACCGGCCCGTGCCCCGGACGCCGAGCGCGCACAGCACTCGTGACAGCGACTGCTCCTTGGCCTTGGCGATCGCGCCGAGCAGGTTGTCGGTGCTGGTCTCACCCATCCGTTCGAGGGCGAGCAGCTCCTCGCGCCGGAGGGTGAACAGATCGGCGAGGTCGGCGGTGAGGCCGGCCTCGACGAGCTGGACGACACGAGTGGTGCCCAGGCCCTCGATGTCCAGCTGGTCGCGGCCCGCGGCGTAGGCGAGAGAGGCGACCAGATGGCAGTTGCGGCCCTGTGCGCAGCGCCAGCGCTCCTCCCTCGTGTCGATGTCCGAACCGCAGCGCGGACACAGCTCGGGGAACGCGATCGGCCGCTCCTCACCCGTGCGCAGGTGGGCGACCGGGGCCTCGATGCGGGGGATGACGTCACCGGCGCGGTGCACCATGACGTGGTCGCCCAGGCGCAGACCGCGACGGGTGATGTCGGCCGGATTGTGCAGGGTGGCGTAGGTGATCGTGGAGCCGTCGATGACCACCGGTTCCAGGACGCCGCGCGGGGCGATGATGCCGGTGCGGCCGACGTTCCACTCCACCTCCAGCAGCCGGGTGATCTTCTCCACTGCGGGCAGCTTGTAGGCGATCGCCCACCGGGGTGCCCGGGAGCCCGATCCGGCGGCCCGCCGATCGGCGGCGAGGTCGGCCTTGACGACGATCCCGTCGATGCCGAACGGCAGTTGGGTGCGCAGCGCGGCGATCTCCCGGACCCGGTCCACGACCTGTTCCGGCGTCTGGACGACGACGTCCGGGACCGCCGTCCCGGCGCTGGTGTGCACGCCGAGCCCGGCCGCCGTCGACATCAGGTCGCTGTGGGCGAGCTCTTCCAGCCGGCCGGCGAGCGCGGCCTCCGTCTCGGGCAGGGGCAGCATGCCGTACCCGAAGAACGTCATCGGGACCGTGTAGGCGCGCTCCTTGGCCCGCAGCGTTCCCGCCGCCGCGTTGCGCGGGTTGGCGAACGGCTGGCCCCCATGACCTGTGCGCACCTCGTTGGCGTGCTCGAACTGGGCCGTCGTCATGAGGATCTCGCCGCGCACCTCCACGGTGACCGGCTCGGCCAGCGTCTCGGGCAGTCCCTCGACGGTGCCGATGGCATGCGACACGTCCTCCCCGGCCGTGCCGTCCCCACGAGTGATCAGCCGGGTGAGGCGGCCACCGCTGTAGCGGGCGGCGACCGCGAGCCCGTCCAGCTTGGGACCCACACAGAACCGGGTGACCTCCCGGTCCAGACGACGGGTCAGGGACGCCGTCCATGCGGTGAACTCCTCGGGTGAGAACACGTTGTCGAGGCTGAGCATCGGAACCGTGTGCGGAACATCGCCCTCGGCCGCGCCGCCGGCGACCTTCCCGGTGGGGGAGTCGGGCAGCACCTCGTCGGGGTGCTCGGCCTCCCATGCGGCGATTCCTCTCGCCAGCCGGTCATAGGTGTCGTCGTCCAGTGGCGAGGAGCCGCCCGCGTAATAGGCGGTTGCCGCACGCGCGGCATCCTCGACCGCCTGTGTGTAGGCGGCGGCGTCCACGATCACTGCTGCGGGAGTCGTCATGAGTGGCATCATGCCGCCCACCACTGACAATCGGCCCGGTCACCGGCCCGACGCATCGTGAGACGGCCCTCCGTTGGGGAATGGAGGGAAGAAGCGCTTCGTTGACACCTGTCATGCCCGCATCTTCCGCACGGCCCGCAGCATCCCGCATGCCGCTCGCCGTCTACATCCTCGGCCTCTCCGTCTTCGCGCTCGGCACGAGCGAGTTCATGCTCTCCGGACTGCTGCCGCCCATCGCCGACGACATGGACGTGTCCATCCCGCAAGCCGGGCTACTGATATCCGCGTTCGCGATCGGTATGGTGGTCGGCGCGCCCCTGCTCGCGGTCGCGACCCTGCGGCTGCCGCGGAAGATCACGCTGGTCGCGCTGATCTCGGTGTTCGGCCTCGGCCAGATCGCGGGCGCGCTGGCGACGACGTACGAAATCCTTTTCGTCTCCAGGGTCGTGAGCGCACTGGCGTGTGCCGGCTTCTGGGCGGTGGGCGCCGCCGTGGCCATCGCGATGGTGCCGACGACCTCGCGCGCCCGCGCGATGGCCGTGATGATCGGCGGGCTGTCGATCGCCAACGTCCTGGGCGTCCCGGTGGGCGCGTTCCTCGGCGAGCACCTCGGGTGGCGGTCCGCTTTCTGGGCCGTGGGCGCGGCGTCCGCCGTCGCGCTCGTGGGCGTCGTGACCCTGATCCCGCGGATCCCGCTGTCCGAGCGACGGCCCCGGCTGAAGAGCGAGTTGGCGATCTACCGCGACCGTCAGGTCTGGCTGTCCATCGTGATGACCGCGCTCGCCGCCGGTGGCGTGTTCTGCGCCTTCTCGTATCTCGCACCGCTGCTCACCGATGTGGCCGGACTGGCGGACGGCTGGGTTCCGAGCGTGCTGGCACTGTTCGGCATCGGCGCGCTGATCGGCACCACGATCGGCGGCCGGGTCGCCGACGCGCATCTGTTCGGCGTCCTGCTCTCCGGCATCACCGCCTCGACGGTGCTGTTGGCCGCTCTGGCGCTGTTCGCGTCGAGCCCCGCCGCCGTCATCGCCCTCTCCCTGCTGCTCGGCGTCTCCGCCTTCTACACCGCGCCGGCGCTCAACGCGCGCATGTTCAACGTCGCCGGCGCCGCGCCCACCCTCGCGGGCGCGACGACGACCGCCGCGTTCAACCTGGGCAACAGCGGCGGTCCCTGGCTCGGCGGCACGGTGATCGACGCGGGCCTCGGCTACCCCGCCACGGCCTGGGCGGGCGGAGCGATGACCCTGGTCGCGATCGCCTTCGCCGCCGTCTCGCTTCGGCTGCACAGCCGGTCGCGCATCGTGATGGGCGGCATGGCCACCGAGCCCGTCGGCGCGGAGCGGACCCAGCGGGTGTGACGCGTACCGGCGGGCGGACGCGTCACCTGTCCTCGTCGGCCCGGCGCCCTCCGGGACGCTGTCCCGGCGTCTGGGGTCAGACCTTCCCGATGCCGAGCGTGTTCTCGCGGGGCAGCAGTCCGGAGCCGAGCACCTCCAGCCAGAGCGGGCCGAGAAGCTCGGCGAGCCGCGCGGTGTCCGCGGCGCCGAGTGCCTGCCAGGGCGCGGCGGCCAGTTCGTCGGTGTCGCGCTCGACCTCGGCGCGCAGGGCACGGCCCGCCGCGGTCGCGGTGCCGTCGGCCGCCAGCAGTCCTCGTGACCTCAGCCGTTCGCCGGCCGCCGCCCACTCGTGCTCGCTCCAGCCGCGGCTCGCGAAGACGCCGGCCGGTGCCGCGCCGACCGCGGCGAAGGACACCAGTGCCTTCACCGGGTCGAGACCCGCGGTCAGGAGAGCGGCGAGATGGCCGTCCCCGCGGTGCTCGCGCAGGATCGTCGCGGCCTGCCACAGGACGAGGTGCGGTTCCCGCGGCCAGGGCAGCGCGGCGTTGGCGGCGGCGAGCGGGCGGCCCTCGGTGGGCGCGGCCTCCGCCGCCCGACGGGCGAGTGCGGCGGCTTCCCCGATGTCGGGGTTGCCCGTCCGCTCTCCGATGAGCGCGCCGTAAGCCCGGTCGACGCCGCGCGTACGGGCCTCGATCACCTTGTCCGGTGCGGAGACCTCCCAGGCGGCGGGGATGTGCTCGGCGACCATGCTCGGGCTGAAGCTGTAGAACGCGGACGTCACCCGACGGCATCCGGGTGTCCCGAGGGGAGCCGCCCGCCAGGCGAAGTAGCTCGGCCAGCGCTCGCCGGTGTCGTAGCCGAGCGACTCGGCCTCCTCGAGGACCTGCGGCGCGTAGTAGACGATGGCGTGCAGCGGCTCCAGAAGGTGCCACATCTGTCGGACGCGTCCGTGGTCCGTACCCATGATGTCCATGACCCTTCTCTTCTCCCGACCCTCACATCTTGTCGTTGACTAGATTGACACCCGGGATGCAGTCTAGTCAATGACAAGACTGCGTTAGCCTGCTCCCATGACCGCAGAACGCGCCTACCACCACGGAGACCTGCCGCGGGCCGTGCTCACCGCGGCCCTCGACGTGATCGCCGCCGAGGGTCCGGCAGCCCTGTCCCTGCGCGGCCTGGCCCGTCGCGCGGGCGTCTCCCACGCCGCCCCCGCACACCACTTCGGGGACCGTGCGGGCCTTCTCACCGCCATCGCGACCGAGGGGTACGGGCTGCTGTCCGCCATCCTGGGCGAGACGGAGGGCCCGCGTGACCTGGGCATCCGGTACGTGCGGTTCGCCATCGCGCACCCGGCGCACTTCCAGGTCATGTTCCGGCCTGAACTCCTGCGCCCGGACGACCCGGAGCTGCTCGCGGCGCGCGAGCGGACGCGGAGCCGGCTCCGCGCGGCCGTGGCGGGCTACGCCGACGATCCGGCCGTCGGCTTCATGGCGGCCTGGTCGATGGCGCACGGCTTCGCGTCGCTGCTGATCTCCCGCAACCTGGACGGCCTGCTGGGCGGTCAGGACCCCGAAGAGACCTTTCGCGCGCTGACGGGCGAGATGTTCAGGCCGCCCCAAGACTCCGCGACGGGCTGACTCGTCCGTTACGGTGCGCCATGCGTACGCTGCCAGGGACGCGTACGGCCACCCGGTGCACGGCGCTCAGCCGTCCGACCCGACGCCCGCCGGCGGCGTCGAAGGCATCCGCGCGTCGCGCCCGTGGTCAGGGGCGGGCGTTCCGGGCGCCGTGCAGGACGCGCAGGAGCCCGATCTCCGCGACGTTCTTGGTCAGTTCGACGTTGACCCAGCCCGCCACGTCCCCCAGGGACATGCCCGCGCCCCAGGGCAGGGTCGCGGTCCTCTCGGCGGAGTCGAGTTCAGCGTCGGTGAGGCCGTCCAGCAGCGCCCGCCACTGCTCGTGCAGTCCGCGCAGCCATTCCACGGCACCCTCGGCGGTACCCGGCCAGAAGACCTCTTCGTGCTCCGACGGCGCCGGATCCCGGAAGCAGTGGCGGTCAGTGGCCGTCCACCAGTAGCCGGTGTGCCAGGTGACCCATCCGATGGTCAGCGCCGGCACCGGGTCGGGCTCCGGCACCCGGAAGTCGGCGACCCACCCCCTGCTCGTCCGGCCGGACCGTCCAGTGGTACGGCTCCGGCGTCCACAGACACAGGGCGTCGACCAGGCCGACGGCATGGTGCTCGAACAGGGCCCAGGTGGTGTCGAGCTGACGCAGCAGCAGATCGGTGCGGGGTGTCGTCATCCTCGAGAGGTCCCTTCCCTCCCCCGAGTTTCGGGGGCACGGAACGCGCGTTGCGACCCTGGGTCACCGTACCCGTCGGTGTCACCCACCCGATGTCCAATCGGCGGCCAAGCGGCTGTCGTTGTCGGGACCGGCGGAGCCGTTGCCGGCCGAACCCACGGCACGGTCGTGGGCGCTCGGCCGCGGCTCTCCCTCGCACAGCGGATCCCTGCGGGGGTTCCCGATGTGGACGAGGGCCCGCCGTGCACCGGGCGGCAGCGCGGCCCCGATGACCGGCCGACGGGTGTCGGCTGCCCGCGGCAACGAAGTGCGGAGTACACCCATCGCCGCGGCCTACACCCGGGGGAGAGGAGCGCCCGGGAGCACTACACCCTGTGCAGTACGCCAGTCCAGACCCAGGGTCGGATCACATGCGGGACCCCCCGGGTGAGCATGGAAAGGTACCCCGGTCAGCGCATCCGCCTTCCCCCCATGTGCCGGGTCTCCATCCTGCCCGTAATCCGAAGGATTGGTCCCAGTGGCTACGTTCCTCTACCGACTCGGCCGACGCGCGTTCCGGCGCCGCGGTCTCGTCGCCCTGCTCTGGGTGGCCATACTCGTGGGCGCAGGCGTCGCCGCGTCCACGGCGCCCGCCCCGCCCGAAGACTCCTTCTCCATGCCCGGCACCGAATCCCAGAAGGCGTTCGACCTCCTCGACGAGCGCTTCCCGGCCGCCAGTGCCGAGGGCGCCACCGCACGCGTCGTCATCCGCGCCCCCGACGGCGGGAAGATCTCCGACTCGGCCGGCAAGGAGCAGGTCGAGGAACTGGTGACGGCCCTCGGCAACGGGCCGCAGGTCGCCTCGGTGGCCGACCCGTTCGAGGCGGACGCCGTCAGCGAGGACGGCACGACCGCGTACGCCTCCGTGACGTACAAGGTCAACGCCATGGAGCTGACCGACCAGGCCCGTGACGCGCTCACCGCCGCCACCGACGACGCGCGCGGCGACGGCTTCACCGTCGAGACCGGCGGCGACGCGGTCATGGCCGAACAGGAGATGGGCGGCACCGCCGAGCTGATCGGCATCGGCGTCGCCGCGATCGTGCTCCTGCTGACCTTCGGCTCGCTCGTCGCGGCCGGCATGCCCCTGCTCTCGGCGATCATCGGTGTCGGCATCGGCATCTCCGCCATCGGGGCGCTCGGCAGCACGCTCGAACTCTCCGCCACCACCTCCACCCTCGCCATGATGATCGGCCTCGCGGTCGCCATCGACTACGCCCTGTTCATCGTCTCCCGCTACCGCGCGGAGATCGCCGAGGGCCGCACCCCCGAGGACGCCGCGGGCCGCGCGGTCGGCACCGCGGGCTCCGCGGTCGTCTTCGCGGGACTCACCGTCATCGTGGCCCTGGGCGGCCTCGCGGTGGTCAACATCCCGATCCTCACCAAGATGGGCCTGGCCGCCGCGGCCACGGTCGGCATCGCCGTGCTGATCGCGCTCACCCTCACCCCGGCGCTGCTCGGCTTCGCCGGCAAGAAGGCGCTCAGCCGCAAGGACCGCAAGGCACCCGCCGGACAGCGGGACGCGTCCGCCAAGCCGAAGCTCGGCACCCGCTGGGCCCGGTTCGTACTGCGGCGACCGGTGACCGTGCTACTGACCGCGGTGCTCGGCCTCGGTGCCGTCGCCGTGCCGGCCGCGAGCATGGAGCTGGGCCTGCCCGACGAGGGCAGCTCCGCGCCCGAGACCACCCAGCGCAAGGCCTACGACATGCTGTCCGAGTCCTTCGGCGCCGGATTCAACGGCCCGCTGATGGTCACCATCGACACGCGGGACGCCGACGACGCGGAGGCCGCCGCCGACACCGTCGGCAAGGAGATCACGGGCCTCGGCGAGGCCGCGGCGGTCACCCCGGCGAACTTCAACGAGGCGGGCGACACCGCCGTCCTCACGGTCGTGCCGAAGACGGGGCCGAGCGAGGCGGCCACCGAGTCGCTGGTGAAGGACATCCGCGGGCTGTCCGGCGACATCAGGGGCGAGACGGGCGCGACCATGCTGGTCACCGGCGCGACCGCGATGACCATCGACTTCTCGCAGACCCTGGACGACGCGCTCATTCCCTACCTGGCCCTGGTCGTCGGCCTGGCCTTCCTGCTCCTGATGCTGGTCTTCCGCTCGATCCTCGTCCCGCTCAAGGCGGCCCTCGGCTTCCTGCTCTCGGTGGCCGCGGCGCTCGGCGCGGTGGTCGCGGTGTTCCAGTGGGGCTGGTTCGCGGACGTCCTGGGAGTGGACCAGCCGGGCCCCATCATGTCGATGATGCCCATCTTCATGATCGGCGTGGTCTTCGGCCTCGCCATGGACTACGAGGTCTTCCTCGTGACGCGCATGCGTGAGGCGTACGTCCACGGCTCGTCCGCCGCCGAATCCGTCACCACGGGCTTCACCCACGGAGGCCGGGTCGTCGCGGCGGCCGCGGTCATCATGATCAGCGTCTTCTCCGGCTTCATCATGGAGGACGACAACATGATCAAGATGATGGGCTTCGGCCTCGCGATCGCGGTCCTCTTCGACGCCTTCGTGGTCCGCATGGCCATCGTGCCCGCCGTGCTGGCCCTGCTCGGCAACAGGGCCTGGTGGCTCCCCAAGTGGCTGGACCGACTGCTGCCGAACGTCGACGTGGAGGGTGAGAAGCTCCACAAGGAGCTCGGCGACACCACCGAGCCCCCGGAGCCCGCCCGCGAGCCGGAGACGGCCGGAGTCTGACACCCCGCGTTGGGCCCCGGTGACCTGGACATCCAGGCCACCGGGGCCTTCCCGTGCCGGCACGGCAGCCGCCTCCTCCTCGTCAACGGGGATCCGGACCCGGCCGTCGCCGAGCACTTCCTTATCGGCCCAGGCACCCGGGACTGCCGCGTCCACCGGGCGCCCGGCGTCGACCACCACGTGGGCATGGAGGACCTTGCGTCCTCCGCCCGCGCCGAGGCCACCCTCCGCCGTTGGGCGGGCGGCCCGGCCCACGCGGCGGGCCGACAGGAGGCGAGATCCTCAAAGGTTCCGGGCGGCGTCGGTCAGCGCCTCGTCGAGGATGGCGGCGCCCCGGGCGACCTCGTCGTCGCTCGCGGTCAGTGGGGGCGCGATACGGAAGATGCCTCCCATCCCGGGCAGCTGGACGATGTTCATGTGCAGCCCGAGCTCGAAGCAGCGCCGGGTGACGGCCGCACCGAGCCGGTCCGCGCCGCCGGTTCCCAGAACCTGGTCCCCGACCAGTTCCATCCCCAGGAGCAGTCCCCGGCCGCGGACGTCTCCGACGACGTCGTGGCGGGCGGCGAGCTTGTCCAGATGACCGCGCAGTGCCGTGCCGAGCCGGCGCGCACGCTCGTCGAGCCGGTCGCGGACCAGGACGTCGAGGACGGTGTTGCCCACGGCGGCGGGCAACGGGTCGTTGACGTGGGTGGTGAAGAACAGGAATCCCCGCTCATGGGCCCGTTGCTCGATCTCCGGGCTGGTCAGCACCGCGGCCAGGGGCAGTCCCGCACCGAGCGTCTTGGACAGCGTGAGGATGTCCGGGACGACGCCCTCGTGCTGGAAGGCGTACCAGTCGCCGGTGCGGCACAGCCCGGTCTGGGCCTCGTCGAGGATCAGCAGCATGCCACGCTCCCGGCACTTGAGCGCCAGGGCGGCGAGATAGCCCGGCGGAAGCTCGACGACGCCGCCCGAGCTGAGGATCGGCTCGACCAGACACGCGGCCAGACTGCCCACCGACTGGGCGTCGATCAGCTCGAAGCCGAGGTCGAGCTGGCGACGCCAGTCCAGTGAGCCCTCGGTGTCGACGACGCCGGGACGGTAGCGGTCCGGCACCGGCAGCGCGAAGTTGCCCGGCGCGGCGGGCCCGTAGCCCTTGCGGCCGGCGCTGTAGGTGGCGTTCGCGGCGGCCTGCGTCATGCCGTGCCACGACCGGGCGAAGGAGACGATCTCGTGGCGTCCGGTGACGAGCTTCGCCATCCGCACGGCGGCCTCGTTCGCCTCCGCCCCGGTGGTCAGCAGCAGCGCCTTCTCCAGCGGATCGGGCAGGGTGCCGGCCAGCCGGCGCGCGAGTTCCACGACCGGAGGGCTGAGCATGCCGCTGTGCAGGTGATCGAGGTGCGCGACCTGCTCGCGCACCGTCGAGACGATCGCCGGATGGGAGTGCCCGAGGATCGCACTCATCTGACCGGAGGTGAAGTCGAGCAGCTCACGACCGCTCTCGGTGAACACCGACGTGCCCGCGGCGCGCACGGCGACCTCCGGCGAGAAGTCGGCGTGGCCGGAGTAGCGGATGAGGTGGCGTTCGGGGTCGGCGCGGGATGTCTCGTCAAAGGGCATGCGACCGACCGTAGGAAAGTACCACTGCGCGTGTCCATCGCACAGATTCGACCTGGCTGTACGGCAGAACCGTACAATCGCGGGATGCTCAACTCGGGACGGCTGCAACTGCTCAGTCTGCTGGACACGCTCGGCACCGTGCGCGCGGTCGCCGACACGCTGCATCTGAGCGCGTCCACGGTGTCCCAGCAACTGGCGGTGCTCGAGACCGAGACCGGGTGCCCGCTGCTCGAGCGGACCGGGCGGCGGGTACGGCTGACCCCGGCCGGTCTCCTGCTGGCCCGCCGGGGCCGGGAGATCCTGGACCGCATGGCCGAGGCCGAGGCCGAACTGCGGGCCCTGAACGAGGAACCCATCGGCACCGTCCGGTTGGGGGTGTTCCAGAGCGCGATCTACACCCTCGCGGTTCCGGCGGCGACGCGTCTGGCCACCACCCATCCGCACCTGCATCTCGAACTGATCGAGATGGAGCCGCACGAGAGCGGGCCCGCCCTGCGCTCGGGAGAGGCGGACGTCATCGTCACCACCACCGACTACGCCGGCCTCTCCTGGGGTGTGGACATCGAGGTCATGTCCCTCGGGGCCGACCCGGTCGTGCTGGTGCTGCCGCGCGGACACCCGCTCGCCTCCCGTGCCGCGGTGGGCCTCGCGGCATGCAAGGAGGAGACCTGGGCGTGCGACCGACCGCAGTCGTACATGGCGGACCTGCTCCTGAGGCTGTGCCGGGAGTCGGGATTCGAACCGCGGGTTGCCTGCCGGTTCAGCAACTACCTGATGCTGCTGCGGCACGTCGAGTCGACCGGGTCGATCGCTCTGCTGCCCGCCCTGGCCGTCACCGCGGACCACGCCGTCGTCACTCGGGAGCTCAGCCCCCCGGCGCACCGCAATGTCGCCGTCGTGGTGCGGCACGGCACCACCCGGCGCGCGGCGGTGAACGCGGTCATCGCGGCACTGCGCGCCCACCCGGAGATCCCGGCCCTGGCCGGGCCCCCTGACGTCACCCGCCAACCGTGAGAGCTCGCTGCCCGTCAACGTGCCGGTGGGCGCAGGCCGGTCCGGAGGCGACATCACGTCGGCGTCAGGGACTCCGAACCGGCAGCGGCGCACCCTGCCGCGCGCGCGTCCTCCAGCGTATGTCGGTCACTCAGGAAGCAGAGGTGCCCGGCCCCCAAAGGCGGGCACCGGCGTGTCCTACCCCGGCCGTCGCGTCGGTCCGCTCGCCGAGCTCCCGGCGGCGGCCTCTCCCGCCACTCTGAACTCCACCGCGACGACGCCGTCGACGCGTCGGCAGTGTTCCTCCAGCTCGGGGACGGAGACGCGGTCGGGGAGCGGGCCACTGAGGACGACATGCCCGTGCTCGACGTCCACCTGTACCGACGAGGGAGCCAGACCGAGTCCGTTGACCAGGGCCTCTTCGATGATCTCGGTTCGGATCGCCCGGTCCGTGCGGAGGAAGACCCGCAGCAGGTCGCTTCTGCTGACGACCCCGATCAGCCGCCCCGCGTCGTTGACGACCAGAAGCCGCTTGATACCCTGCCGGGCCATCACCCGGGCGGCGTCGACGACGCTCCAGCTCTCCCGGGCACAGACGGCGGGTGAGGTCATGAGCCCCGCCGCGTCCGTGGCGAACGCCTTGCCGCCGCCGGGCCGGGGCCGTTCCTCCTGCACGGGGGAACCGTCGGGGTCCGAGCCCCACATCTTCTGCAGGAGGTCCGCCTCGGACACCACCCCCACGGGGCGGTCCTCCTCGTCCACGACGGGCACCGCTGTGATGTCGTACTCCTGCAGCAGGTGGGCGATCTCCTTGAACGGTGTGCCGCGCTGGACGCGGACCACGGCGTCGCTCATCAGATCGCACACCTTCTGGTGCTTCATCAGGGGTCTTCTCCTCCGCTGCCGGCCTGCGTGGACCGGCGTCCGTCCTTCTTGCCTGTGAAACGACCCGCTTCCCCGGGGAGTGCCCCGATGTCACGCAGCGGGACTGATGAGGAGCAGGGCGATGTCGTCGCCCGGTGTGGGCGCGTGTCGTATGAGGGTGTCGGCCATGGCGTCGAGGTCGCTGGGGTCGGCGTGCTCGAGCAGTCCGGCGAGGGCCGCGATCGCGTCGTCGAGGTCGACTCCGGGGGCTTCGACGAGTCCGTCGGTGTAGAGGGCGAGCACGCTGCCGGGCGGCAGACCGAACTCCAGCGCCGGGTAGAGGGTGTCGGGCTCGATGCCGAGCAGGAGCCCGGGTGGTACCCGCAGGAGTTCGGTACGTCCGTCGGCATGGCGCACGAGGGGTGGCGGGTGGCCGGCGGTGGCCAGGCAGGCGCGGTGGGTGGCGAGGTCGAGATGGACGTAGACGCAGCTGGTGAACAGGCCGGGGTCCAGGTCGGTGAGCAGGCGGTTGGTGCGGGCGAGGACGTCGTCCGGGGTCGCCCCCACGGTGGCGTGGGCGTGGACGGCGGTGCGGACCTGCCCCATGAGCGCCGCGGCGTCCACGTTGTGGCCCTGCACGTCACCGATGGTCGCGCTGGCCGTGTGCTCGTCGAGGCGGATCAGGTCGTAGAAGTCGCCACCGATGCCCAGACCCCGGGCAGCCGGAAGGTAGCGGGCGGCGACCTTCAGGCCGGGCACGTGGGGGAGGGTGTGCGGCAGCAGGGCGGACTGCAGGCGGTGGGCGAGGTGGTGCTTGGCGTCGTAGAGACGGGCACGGTCCAGAGCCTGGCCGACCAGGCCGGCCAGTGAGGTGAGAGCGGCTCGTTCGCCGGGCGGGAAGGCGTGGGGCCGTTCGTAGGACAGCAGGAGGGACCCGATGGGGCGACCGGACGCGATCAACGGCAGTACGGCCCACGCGGCCATCCCGTCCTCGTGCACGGTGGCCGGGTAGGCGCGCCGCATCTCGGCGAAGGACGCGAAGAACCCCGGGACGCCGGTGGCCATGACGTCGGAGCCGGGGATGCCCGAGCTCAGGGGGACGCCGTCGAAACTGTCCATGAGTTCGGTGCGGTGACCGCGGTAGCCGCGGTGACCGAGGATCCTCAGGCGGCCGTCCTCCGCGGCCATCAGCACCATGGCCTGCGCCCCCAGCGCGGGCAGCAGCTGGTCGGCGGTCTGCTCGACCACGTCCTGGACACCTACGGCCTCGGTGAGGGTGGAGGCCAGGTGCATCAGGTGGTACAAGACGGTGGCGCGGCTGGGACCTGCCGTCGGCACGGACCCCGACGGAGGAGCGTCCTCGGCCGGGCCGCCGCGGGTGATGCGGACGCTGAGGCCGGTGGCGTCCGGGTACAGCTCGAAGGCCAGCCATGTCTCCGGGGGACGCAGGACGGTGAAGGCCTGGGGCCGGCGGCTGACCAGCGCGGCCCGGTAGCGGTCCTCGACGTGGGGGACGTCCATCCACGGCAGCGCCTCCCACGGCAGGGCACCCACCAGGCCGGCCCGGTCGGCACCGAGCAGGTCGGCCGCGGCCGGAGTCAGGAAGGTGATGCGTCCGTTGATGTCCAGCGCGCAGCACCCGCCCGGCAGGCGGTCGACGAAGGCCGACAGTGAGGCCGCCTCGCCGGGGGAGGGGGAGGGGGCGCGCACGGCGGGCGGCGGCACGGTCCGGGGCCGGTCCGCCGGCACCAGCGGGTCGCCGCGTTCCGCCGCCTGCTGAAGCAGCCCGCCCAGGTGGCGGCAGCCCCTTTGGACGACATCGCGTTCCTCGGGACTCAGCTGCGCCGGATGGGCCCCGGGCCACAGCAGCACCAGCCCGCCCCGAACGGTGGTACCCGAAGCGAGCGGCGTGGCCGCCAGCGCGAAGTCGTACGGCAGTACGAGCGCCGGTCGCGGATACCGGCGCGCCATCTCCTCCCGGCCGCCGACCCACACCAGGCGCCGCTCGCGGACGGCGTCCGCCACCGGCATCGGATCGGTCAGCGCGACGCGCCGCCACGGAGTGGCGAACTCCCGGGGGACCCCCGCCACCAGGACCTGCCAGAGGGCGTTGTCCCCCGGTGGCAGCACATACAACAGCCCTCCGAACGCCCCGCTCTCCCGCATCACGGCGGCCATCGCGGTGTCCATCAGAGGCCCGCCCGAATCCGCGCCGGCTCCGGCAGGGCTGTTCGACGCCAGCCACACCGAACATCGCACATATGAGGACACTACGCCCGTATCGCTGCGAAGGCATGCGAGGGCGGTGATGTGCCGGCGCACGGCCGGCGCCGACGGCGCGTGCGGGCGGCCGTGCGCGTGCGGGGCCGCCCTGCCGCTCCTAGGCTGGTGCTGCTCGGGGCTTGCTGCGGAGAGGTCTGTCCATGCCCCGGTCGATCTGGAGCGGTGCCATCTCGTTCGGACTCGTCACCGTGCCGATCCACGTGGTCGGCGCGACCGAGGACCACAGCATCCGGTTCCACCGGTACCACCTGGCGGACCAGGGGAGGATCCGGACCCGGAAGATCTGTGAGCTGGAGGACCGGGAGGTCGGTTCCGACGAGATCGGCCGGGGCTACGAGCTGACCAGGACACAGATCGTCCCGGTGACCGACGAGGACCTGCGCGAGCTGCCGTTGCCGGCCGTGAAGGCCATCGAGATCGTGGCGTTCGTCCCGCTGGCGTCCGTGGATCCGATCCGGATCGGCGACGGCTACTACCTGCAGCCCGACGGTCAGGTGGCCGGGAAGCCCTACAAGCTGCTGCGGCAGGCGCTGGCACGGTCGTCGAGGGTGGCGGTGGTGAGGTACGCGTGGTCGGGCCGGGAGCGGCTGGGCCTGCTGCGGGTGCGGGACGAGGCGATCGTGCTGCACGCGATGCGCTGGCCCGACGAGATCCGCGACCCCTCCTCCCTCACACCGCCTCCGGTCGAGGTGTCCGAGGAGGAGATCGAAGGAGCGCTCGCGCTGATGGACACGATGACCCGCGACGACCTGGAGGGCGAAGAGTTCCGGGACACCTACACGGACGCCGTCGCGGGGTTGATCGAGGCGAAGCGTGAGCACAGGGCGCCGCCGGCGGTGCCGGAGCGGGAGGAGCAGCCGGGGCAGGTGCTGGACCTGATGGCAGCCCTGCGGCAGTCCGTCTCCGAGGCGAAGGAGTCCCGGGGCGAGGGCGGGCACGCCGAGGTGCACGAACTGCCCGGACCGAAGAAGAAGGCCGCGGCCGAGAAGACACCCGCCAAGAAGGCACCTGGCAAGAAGGCACCCGCCAAAAAGGCCACGGCGAAGAATGCGACCGCGAAACAGACGACCGCGGCGAGGGATACGGCCGCGAAGAAGGCACCCGCCCGCAAACCCCCGGCCCGCAAGCCGAGAAGTGCCTAGCCGCCGCCTTCACGAGGTTGCCCCGCCTCCTCGGCAGGTCAGGCTCTCAGGCCATGCGGGTGAGCGTCACATGGGTGACCCCGCTGGGTGAGGAGACGGTCTCGACCGCATAGTCCTTCTCGAGGCCCTCCAGCCCGTCCCAGAGGCGTACGCCTCGGCCGAGCAGGATCGGGACCACCACGACGTGCAGGTGGTCGATGAGCCCGGCGGCCAGGAAGTCACGGACCACGGCGGGCCCTCCGCCGATGCGGACGTCCTGGCCGCCCGCGGCCTCGCGAGCCGCTGCGAGGGCCTCGTCGGGCGCCGCGTCGAGGAAGTGGAACGTCGTGCCGCCCTCCATCTCGATCGACGGGCGCGGATGGCGGGTGAGGACGAAGACCGGTGTGTGGAACGGCGGGTCGGTCCCCCACCACCCTCTCCACTCCGGCATCTGGTGCCATCCGGGAGGACCGAACTTCCCGGCGCCCATGATCTCGGCGCCGATCCCGGGCGTGAACCGCCGCGCGAAGGCGTCGTCGAGACCGCCGGTCCCGCCCGGCCGGTCCGTCATCTCGTGCCACCACCGAGTGGCGAACATCCACTCGTGCAGTCTTTCACCGGCGTGGCCGAACGGCTCGTCAAGGCTCTGGCCCTCACCGGTGCCGAAGCCGTCGAGCGAGACGGAGAAGTTGTGGACGTGGGAGCGTGACATGACGGGCGGCTCTTTCCTTCTGCCGGTCCGGCTCGGACTCGGTGGGATCGGCTCGGTCGCGCGGCGACGACGGTCGCCCCGCGATCCTGACGCCCCATGCCACTTCCTCCCGGGTCGCCCGGGTAAACACGGGATCAGTGGCCGTCGGCCGTCCGTGGGCCTGACCGATCGCGCGGTGGCGGGGCCGTCCCGGGCGGCTCTAGTTAGGTGCGCAGCAGCCGCTGCGTGATCTCCCGGTACTGCCGCAGCGCGATCCGGAGTTCCTCGGCCTGCGTGTCGGGATCCCCGTCCTGCCAGCTCTCGTGGAGGGCCTGGCGCCGCTGCGCGAGCGTGTTCACGAGGTGGGCGACGGCGTCGTCGAAGGCACCCTCTGCTTCTTCCAGCGATTGACGCGGAGTGTCGGCGAAGGTGTTGATGGCCTGGCGAAGGCGTAGCAGGACCGCGTCGCGTTCGTCCGACGGAAGGAGGGCGTCAGGCGCCGTGGAGTGGTGCTGGGGGCGGCGCGGGGTCTGGTCCGATGGCTGCCGTGCGCGTGTCTGGTCGTACATCGTCATCAGCCGCTTTCCTGGGTCGCTTGGATCACCGGATTCCCCGGGGCGGCATGGCTCTGCGCCGTACTGGTAGTCAACGCTCGATGGCGGTGTGTGTCAAAGCGGTGACTTCCGGTCGCCCTGGTCGGCCCGGCGGTTGAGCCGGACGGGTGAGCGCGGCTCGAGGAAGCGGACGCCCGAGGAAACGGGCGCCGAAGGCCACCGAGCTGATCACCGACGATGTCGGCGATGCGTGGCCGCCCGCTCTCGGGACCGGACCGGCGGCTCGCCCCCGGCGCCCTACCTCCGGGGTAATCGACCCTTCTCCCTCTCCCCGGCAGTATCAAGTGTGTCGACGGGAACCCCGCCGAAACCGGCCGCAGTCGCGAGGAGAGCAGGATGTCCGTGAAGCCCACCGTTGCCCAGGCGAGTCCCGTCGTCAACGCCACCCCGGTCGCCGAGGTCACCCGGGCCGTCGTGCGGGAGTTCCTGGCCGCCCGCGTCGCCGGGGACACCGGGCGGCTCGCCCAGCTCTTCGCCGACGAAGTCGACTGGCTGCTCGCCGAGAACCCCGCCGTTCCGTGGATCCGACCCCGCTCCACAGCCGCCGAATGTGCGGCACAGTTCACGGAGTTGATGGAGCACACCGTTCCCGAGGACGCGCGTGCCTCGGTGGACGCCTTCCTCGTCGACGGCACCGACGCCGTCCTGACGGGGCACCTGTCGGGGGTCGTACGTGCCACCGGAAAGCCTTTCGAGGGGCCGTTCGCGCTCCACCTCACCGTCGAGGACGGCCGGATCATCCGGCACCACCTCTACGAGAACAGCCTGTCCATCGCCGAGGCCTGCACTCCGTGACGGAGCTCGCTGGCCAGTGGAGTGTCACCGCGTAAGGGCGGCCCGGCCGAGCCTGGGCCGGCGGTTCGCGGAAAGCCACGGCCAGGACGGCTACTCCGGCGTGTACGAGCTGATGAGGGGCACGCGTCGCGTTCCGGGCACCGAACCGTCCGGTGGCGGCGGAAGCGTCCGCTCCGGCCCCCGGCCGCGCCCCGAGGCTTAGCGGCGTGTGTACCTGGAAACGACTACTCCCGAACGGTCGTCGCAACGACGGTCGGCCGACATGGGGAGGGGTCTTTCGTGGATGTGCCCTTATACCTGAGGCCGCGGGTGGACCAACCGCTCGCCTCACTGCTGGGGGCCGCACCATTGCTGCACTCGCTCGTGGACGCGCTCGGGTCTCCACTCAACGTGCTGCTCCCCGAGACCGTCGCCGCGAACGCCGAGCGCTTCCGGGCCGTCTACCGCCGCCACCATCTCGCCGGACGGGTGTACTTCGCGCACAAGGCGAACCGGTCCAGCGCCCTGGTGCGGCGGCTGGCGGCCGCGGAACCGGCCGCCGTCGGTGTCGACGTCGCCTCGCTGGAGGAACTGCGGCACGCACTGAGCTGCGGTTTCACCGGGGACCGCGTCATGGCGACCGGTCCCAAGGACCGTGAGTTCCTGTGGCTGGCGGCCCGCGTGGGAGCGACGGTGAACCTGGACTCGCCGGGCGAGCTGGAACAGCTCGCCCGGCTGGTACGCGAGTACGGACTCGGCCGGCCCCAGGTGCTGCTGCGCCTGTCCGGATTCGAGTCGGCCGCCGGCCACGGGGGAGCGGGCACCCGGATGCTGTCGCGCCGCAGTCGCTTCGGCACCCCGGCGCGGGACGTCGAGGCGCTCCTGGCGGCCGTGGAACGGCACGCGGACGCCGTCGAACTGACCGGCCTCGCCTACCACCTGGACACCACCGGCCTGGCCGAGAAGGGCCGGGCCCTGGAGCAGTGCGTGCTGCTCATGGACGAATGCCGGGCACGGGGCCTGGCGCCGCGTGCCGTCGACATCGGCGGCGGGTTCGGCGTCGGCTACGTCGCCGACGCCGAGGAATGGGAACGCTGGACGACGGCGCTCAGCGAGGCGGTCCTCGGTGGCCGCCCGCCCCTGACCTGGCGCGGCCACGGCTACGGGCTGCGCAACGAGGGCGGCACGGTGCGCGGGTCCGTCGCTCTGTACCCCGGCCACCGCCCCACCGCCGGCCCCGGCTACCTCGACGAACTCCTCACGCTGCCCGCACCGGTCCTGGGCCGCGGGCCGGGCACTCTGCTCCTGGAGCACCTCCACGACCTCCACATCGAACCCGGCCGTTCCCTGGTCGACCAGTGCGGGCTGTCGCTGGCCCGGGTGCTGGACGTGCGGCGCACGGGCGAGGACTCCGCCCCGTACCTGGTGCGCCTCGGCATGAACGCCGGGGACGTGAGTCTGGAGGAGCACGGAGTCCTCGTGGACCCCGTGCTGCTGCCCCGTGGCGAACCGGAGAAGGACGACGGCGAGGGGCCGGTCGGAGTCCACCTGGTCGGCAATCTGTGCCTGGAGGCCGATCTGATCACCCGCCGCCTGGTCTTCCTCCCCAGGCTGCCGCGCGCCGGCGACCTGCTGGCCTTCGCCAACACGGCCGGGTACGCCATGGACTTCCACGCCCACCACGCGCAACGGCAGCCCCTGGCCCGGACAGTGGCGGTGGAGAAGGACGGCGACTCCTGGCGCTGGTGCCTGGACGAGGACTACTGGCCGATCACACACCCGGGGGGAACGCCCGCATGAGGTACGACAGCATCACGGAGGCCATCGGCAACACACCGCTGGTGCGCATCGACCCCGCCGTGCACGGGCTGCGCAACATCGACCTCTACGCCAAGCTGGAGATGCTCAACCCCTTCGGCTCCGTCAAGGACCGGCCCGCCTGGCACATGGCCCGCCCCCACCTGGAGGGCGCGGCCGACGGGGAGGGGACCGTCGTGGAACTCTCCAGCGGCAACACGGCCAAGGCCCTCGCCCTGCTGGCCGGCATGCACGGACTGAGGTTCAAGAGCGTCACCAACCGGATGCGGGTGCCCGAGATCAAGGAGCTGCTCCTGCTCCTCGGCGCCGAGATCGAGGAGTTGCCGGGGCGCAGCGAGTGCCTCGACCCGACCGACACGGACGATCCGCTGACCCACTTCCACCAGACACTCACGGAGCCGGGAAGCACGTACCTGCACACCGATCAGTACTTCAACCCGCGCAACGTCGAGGCGCACGCGGAGGGGACCGGCCCCGAGATAGTCAAGGACCTCGACGGGCGGGCACCGGACTGGTTCGTCGCCTGCGTGGGCACGGCCGGTTCGTCGACCGGCGTCGCCGGGGTGCTGCGCGAACACGACCCGGACGTGCGGGTGCTCGGTCTGGTCGCCCACAAGTCGGACTTCATCCCCGGCATCCGCACCATCGACGAGGTCCATCAGGTCGGCCTGTTCGACCCGGCCACGTACGACACCATCGAGTCCGTCACCTCGGCCGAGGCCGTCGACGGGATGCTCACCCTCATCCGCCGCTGCGGACTGCTGACGGGACCGACCGGGGGCGCCGCCTACCAGGGCGCGGTCCGGCATCTGCGGGACGCCGACGCGGCGTTGGAGGGCTCGGGGCGCCGGGAGACCGCGGTGTTCATCGTGTGCGACCGGGCGGAGAGCTATCTGAGTTACGTGCGCGCACGCCGCCCCGAGCTGCTGGGCAGGGCGAGCCGCGGGCCCACCCTCGCGACCCTCACCGAGGACGAGGTGCGGACGGGCGGCCGGTCCGCGACCGTGGACGAGGCCCGCCGCTGGATCACGCAGGGAGATCCCCGGCCGCTCGTCGTCGATCTGCGCAGCCCGCACGCCTACGCCGCCCTGCACATCGAGGGCTCGGTCAACATCGTCGACGAGCTGTTCGAGGAACTCGTCCGCGGTGGGCTCCCCTTCAGCAAGCGGACACCGGTACTGCTCGCCTGTCCCGTCGGCGAGAGGTCACTGCGCTACGCCGCCCTGCTGACGCGCCTGGGCCACCCCGACGTGCGCAGCCTGACCGGGGGAATCGTCGCCTGGCGGGACGCGGGCGCACCGCTGGTGCGGGAATGAGCGCGACCGGCCCGCTCCCCGGGGCGGAACACGAGGAGAACAGCGGCCGGGACGCCGACTGGCAACGGGAACTGAGGGAGCAGTTCCCCATCGTCACCGCACATCCGGGGTCGGTCTACCTCGACAGCGCGGCGACGTCCCAGAAGCCGAGAGCCGTACTGGACGCCGTCCAGGCCTACGTCACGACGTCGAACGCCAACGCGGGCCGCGGCACCTACCCCTGGGCCAACCGGACCACGGAGCTGGTGGAAGGGACCCGCGAGCGGGTCAAGGAGTTCCTCCACGACCCGGAACCGGACCACTCCGCCGTCCACTTCACCAGCGGCACCACCGAGGGGCTGCGCACCGTCGCCCACGACTGGCTGATGCCGTACCTCGCCGACGGCGACGAGATCCTCGTGCCGTTCGCCGACCACCGGGCCAATCTGGACCCCTGGCTCGAGACGCGGCGGCTGCTCGCAGCCCGCGGCGTCGAGGTACACGTGCGCGCCCTGCCCTACCAGGCGGTCTCGGGCGACTACGACCACCGAGCCCTCGGCGACCTCGTCGGTCCGCGGACCCGTTTCGTGGCCGCCACGCACGTCCACCACGTCTACGGCGGTGACATGAACGTCCACCGCATCCGCGCGGCGGTCGGCCCGGACGTGCCGATCTGCCTGGACGCCGCCCAGAGCGTCGGCCACCTGCCCGTCGACCTGGCCGATCCCGCGCTCGACGTCGACTTCGTGGTCTTCTCGGGGCACAAGGCGATGGCCCTGCCGGGTACCGGAGCGGTCTGGGCACGCAACACGCGGGGGCCCGCGTTCCGGCCGGCCGGATGGCAGGGCACGCCCAACACGGTGGGCATCGTGTCGTTGCGGGCGGCGCTCGACTGGCTGGAGACGGCCGGTCTCGACCGGGTCGCCCGCTGGACCGCCGGCCTCACGACGCGGCTGACCGACCGACTGAGGAACCTCGACGCGTACGAGATCCTCGGCTGTCCCACCAGTCTGGCCGCCGGCTCCGCGCTCCCCACGGCCCAGCGCCGTCACGGCATCGTCACCTTCCGGCACCACGACATCCCGTCCGACGACCTCGGGTTCATCCTCTACAGCCACGGCTTCATGGTGCGGGCCGACAGCCTCTGCCAGGCCGGCGCGGCCGAGAAGGACGGGTCGGTGCGCGTGAGCCCGCACGTCTACACCACGGGGGAGGAAATCGACCGCCTGTTCGCCGTACTGGCGTCATTGGCGTGAAGCGCGAGCCATATGGCAAGTGATAACCGTTTCCACCTGTAGATTCGGTCCCGTCCGCGACGGGTGAGAGACGGAAGAGGTGGCGCGACCAGATGGGCATCAGCATGGCGATGGCCAGGACGTGGGTGGAGCGCTGGGAGCGACAGCAGCAGCGCTACGCCGTGGACCGCGAGGAGCGGTTCACGGTGATCACGGATGTCGTCGAGTACGTGACGGCCGGCCGTACCCGGCCGCTCCTGCTCGACCTCGGCTGCGGTCCCGGCTCCCTGGCCGCCAGACTCGCCGGCCGCCTGCCGGACGCGGAGATCGTCGCCGCCGACATGGATCCGCTGCTGCTGGAGCTGGGACGGACCCACCACGCGGACGCCGCCCGCTATGTAGACACCGTGATCGGCGCCGACGGCTGGACCGACGACCTCGGGCTGGAACGCCCCCTGGACGCGGCCGTCTCGACGACGGCTCTGCACTACCTGCCCGAACCGGTCCTCCTGGACACGTACCGCCGTCTCGCCGCCCTGCTGCGGCCCGGCGGCGTACTGGTCAACGGCGACCACTTCCCGCCCGACGAAGCACCCTGCTCGGACATCACCGCCTACGTGGGCCGTCGCCGCGCGGAGCGGACGGGCGGCCACACTCACGAGGACTGGCGGGAATGGTGGGCCGCGGCGGCCCGGGATCCCGAACTGGCCGACCTGTTCGCCGAGCGAACCCAGCGCCGTGCGGCCCAAGAGGGGACCGGGGCCGACGAGGACCTCGCGGCGGACCGCCACGCCGAGTTGCTCCGACGGGCGGGCTTCCGGCATGTCACGCCGGTCTGGCAGTTCGGCGACAGCGCCGTTCTGGTGGCGGTCAGGGGCGACTGACCCCACGCGGGTTCACTGGCCGGCCCTGCAGTCCCGGTCTCCCAGGCCGATGGTGGCAGCCCGTTCACCGGCACGGCGGAGCGGAAGACCACGGGCATCGGGCGGCACGGATGTCCTCCTGAGGGTTGAGGGCCCGGTGGCGCGGTTCGTCCGTACTGGCCGGCAGCCTTTGCTCCCATTCGATGACGTAGCGGCCGGTTTCACGTGAAACGCTGGATATGTCAGCAGGTCAGAGGCCCTGCGGGGCCCGGGCCGCTCACGGGGACAGGGTAAGGAGCCACGGGATCATGACGTCCACAGCGCAACCCTTCGACCGTGTCAACGTCACCCACGAATGGGGAGTCCTGAAGGAGGCCGTGGTCGGCCGTGTCATCGACTTCCGCGTTCCGGAGCGGCTCGGTGCGGGTCTGCCGGACTCACTGCGTTTCCTGCCCGGCCCCACCCGCCGGGACCTGCCGGGCTGGGCGGGAAGGCTCTGGTCCGAAGCGGACCCGGAGGGATACACGAGAAGTGTCGAGCAGATCGACGGACTGGTCCGCTTCCTGACCGGCCGCGGAGTGAGCGTGCACAGACCGCGGGAGCTGACCGAACACGAACTGGGCGTGTACGAGAACGACGGCGACCGGTTCAGCATGCAGACCTTCGTCCGTGATCCGATGATCGTCGTCGGCGACCACGTGATCGAGGCCGCCCTGCGGCTGCCGGCCCGTTTCAAGGAGCGTTTCGGTCTGCGTCCCGTCTTCGAGGAGGCCGTGTCCCGCGGCGCCCGCCACTCGGTGATGCCGCCGCCGTCGCCGGTGGCGGTGCCGGAGCTCGCGTCGGCGACGGGTCCCTTCCTCGAAGGCGGTGACGTCATGGTCCTCGGCCGGGACATCCTCGTCGGCCAAGGCCGGGGCGGAGCGGCGTCCGACGCCAAGGGCGCGCGGTGGCTGGCGCGGCTGCTCGGGGACGGCTACCGCGTCCACGAGGTGCCGGTCAGTGACCAGGTGATCCATCTGGACGACGGCCTCACCGCCGTCCGTGAGGGGCTGGCGGTGGTCTGCCGTGAGCAGTTCGTCGACGGGGTGCCGGTGCCGGTCGCCGACTGGGACCTGATCGACATCGGCCTGCGGGCCGCCGTGGACCTCCTCGCGGGGAACAGCCTCGTCATGGGCCCCGGGGAGGTGCTCGTCGACGAACGTCTGACAGGACTCGCCGAAGCGCTGACCGCGCGGAACGTCACCGTTCACACGCTTCCCTTCGACGCGGTGACCGCGTTCGCCGGTGGCTTCCGCTGCGCGCATCATCCTCTGGTCCGCGAATTGGAAGGGTGACCGGGCGGCCGGGCGGCGTTCTGCCGTGCCGATGGCCGTTTGCGGTCGTGCCCGCGGCCGGCGCCCGGCCGGCGCCCGGCCGGCGCCCGCGGCGCCCCTGTCGGTGTCCGTGGCGCCCCTGTCTCTCGGCCCGGTCCCGTGCGCGCCGTCGGTCCCGGGCAGGCGGCCGGCCGGTGCCGCCCGCCCGGCCGGACACGGGGCCCGGGCCGACCGCGTAGGCGAGAAAGCTAGCCCAACCAGGTCACATCCCCACCCAACCCTCCCTCGACCGGTGCGTCCGCATGACCGGCGCGGGTCCCTCCGACGATGTTGGTGCCAGGTGTGCCGTGCCGGTGGCTGCGTCGGCACCGGACGGGTACGAGCGAGGGAGCCTGCGATGCCGGAACTGTTCATCGACGGCGAGTGGACGGGCGCCGTGAACGGCGCACGCCGGGACGTGGTCAACCCCTTCGACGCGTCCGTCGTCCAGCAGGTGGACGACGCCGACGAGGCCGACGTCGACCGGGCCGTACGAGCCGCCCGGCAGGCGTTCGACCGGGGCGACTGGCCGGCGGCGCCCACCCGGGAGCGGGCCGACGTGCTGCTCAGGGTGTCGCGGTTCCTCCTGCGCGACCAGGAAGAGATCGCCCGCGTCGAAACCCTCGACACCGGCAAGACGCTCGCCGAGGCGCGCATCGACATCGAGGACGTCTCGAACGCGTTCCGCTACTTCGCCGAGATCGCCGACAAGGACGGCGGCCGGGTCGTGGACGTCGGCCCCGATGTACTCAGCCGGGTCACCTACCACCCCCTCGGCGTCTGCGCCCTCATCGCACCGTGGAACTACCCGCTGCTGCAGGCCTCCTGGAAGGTCGCCCCCGCCCTGGCGGCGGGCAACACCTTCGTGCTCAAGCCCAGCGAGACGACCCCCCTGTCCACGATCCACATGCTCCGGCTGATCGCCGAGGCGGGAGCGCCGTCCGGGGTCGCGAACCTGGTGCTCGGCCCGGGCGGCACCGTGGGCGCGGCGATGTCCTCCCACCCCGAGGTGGACCTGGTCTCCTTCACCGGCGGCCTGGCCACCGGACGCCGGATCATGGAGGCGTGCGCGCCCGGCGTGAAGAACCTCGCCCTGGAGCTCGGCGGCAAGAACCCCAACGTGGTCTTCGCCGACTGCGACTTCGACGCCGCCGTCGACCACGCCCTCGAAGCCTCGTTCCTCCACTCGGGGCAGGTCTGCTCGGCGGGCTCGCGGCTCCTCGTCGAGGACAGCCTGCACGACCGTTTCGTCGAGCGGCTGGCCACCCGCGCGCAGACCATCCGGCTCGGCAGCGGCCTCGAGCCGACGACCGAGAGCGGGCCGCTCAGTTCGGCGCAGCACCGGGAGAAGGTCGAAGGCTATCTGGAGATCGCCCGGGACGAGGGCGCCCGACTGGTCTGCGGCGGCCGTCGCCCGGACGACCCCGAGCTGTCCCGAGGCTTCTTCCTGCTGCCCACCGTCTACGCCGACTGCGACCGCTCGATGCGCATTGTGCGGGAGGAGGTCTTCGGCCCGGTCGTCACGGTGGAACGCTTCCGTACCGAGGAGGAGGCCGTCGAACTGGCCAATGACACCCGCTACGGCCTGGCCGGCGGCGTTTGGACGAACGACGCGAGCCGCGCCCAGCGGGTCGCCGGCCGGCTGCGGCACGGCACGGTCTGGATCAACGACTTCCACCCCTACGTACCGCAGGCCGAATGGGGCGGCTTCGGCCGTTCCGGTATCGGCCGGGAACTCGGGCCCACCGGCCTGCGCGAATACCAGGAGGCCAAGCACATCTACCAGAACCTGCGGCCGGCTGTCTCCGGCTGGTTCAAGGGCTGAGCGGGCAGGGCGAGAGAGAAGGCGACGCCATGGACGACGAGACGACGACCTACGACTACGTGATCATCGGTGGCGGTACGGCCGGCTGCGTACTGGCCGCACGGCTGAGCGAGGACCCGGCCAGCCGTGTCTGCGTGGTGGAGGGCGGCCCCAGCGATGTCGGCGACGAACGCATCCTGCGGCTCCGCAACTGGATCAACCTGCTCGGTTCCGAGTTCGACTACGGCTACACCACCGAGGAGCAGCCGCGCGGCAACTCACACATTCTGCACTCCCGCGCCCGCGTGCTCGGCGGCTGTTCCTCGCACAACACGCTGATCAGCTTCCTGCCGTTCCCGCAGGACCTCGACGAGTGGGTGGAGCGGGGCTGCGCCGGGTGGGAGCCCCGGACGATTCTGCCGTACCGGACACGGCTGCAGAACACGATCGTGCCCGTCGGTGCCGACGACCGCAACGCGATCGCCGAGGACTTCGTCACGGCGGCCACCGCCCGGCTCGGCGTACCGCGCGTCGATGACTTCAACGCCCGCCCCTTCACCGACGGCGCAGGCTTCTTCTCCCTCGCGTACGACCCGGCGACCAACACCCGCTCCTCCGCCTCCGTCGCCTACCTGCACCCCGTCCTGGACCGACCGAACCTGACGCTGCGTCTGGAGACGTGGGCGTACCGGCTGCTGCCGGACAGCGAGGGCCGTTTCACCCGCGTCCAGGTGCGCAACGCCGACGGCTCCCTCTCGACGCTGGAGGCGGACGCCGAGGTGCTTCTGTGCGCCGGGGCGATCGACACGCCCCGACTGCTCATGCTCTCCGGCATCGGCCCGGCCGGCCAACTGCGCGACCTGGGCATCGAGGTCCGCGCCGACCTGCCAGGGGTGGGGGAGAACCTGCTGGACCACCCCGAGTCGGTAATGGTGTGGGAGACCCGTGAACCGCTCCCGCCCAACTCGGCCATGGACTCCGACGCCGGCCTCTTCCTGCGCCGCGACCCGGCGGGCGGTCCGCGCCCGGACCTGATGTTCCACTTCTACCAGGTGCCGTTCACCACCAACACCGAACGGCTGGGCTACCCCGTCCCCGAGCACGGCGTCTGCATGACCCCGAACGTCCCGCGCGCCCGTTCCGTCGGCCGCATGTGGCTGCGCAGCGCGGATCCGGACGTCAAACCGGCCCTGGACTTCCGCTACTTCACCGACCCGGACGGGCACGACGAGCGCACGATCGTCGACGGCCTGCGGATCGCACGCGAAGTGGCGTCCACGGCCCCGCTCAGCGACTGGCTGCTGCGTGAGGTGGCACCGGGACCGGACGTACGCTCGGACGCCGACCTGTCCGAGTACGGGCGCCGCGCCGCCCACACCGTCTATCACCCGGCAGGCACCTGCCGGATGGGCGCCGAGGACGACCCCATGGCCGTCGTCGACCCCCAGCTGCGGCTGCGTGGACACGACGGGCTGCGGATCGTGGACGCGTCCGTCTTCCCCACCATGCCGACCATCAACCCGATGGTCACCGTGCTGCTCGCCGCCGAACGCGCGGCGGACCTCATCACGGCCAGGCCGGCCCCGCGGCCGACGGCTCTGGAAGGGTAGACCCGACGACCGTTCCCGGAACCCCGGACGACACCGCGGCATCACGCAGCCGCCCCCGCGCGGCGCCGCGCGTGAGCCCGACCCCGGCTTCCCGTATCAGCGGAGGCCGGGGACGGGTTCGTGTGGTAGTCGTCCGTGACCGACGCGGGCAGCGCCCCGGTCTCCACCCCGTACAGGGGACAGTGCCCGCAGGACGGTGCCGTCCGACCGGGATCCGGAGCAGCCGGCCCCAGCCGGGCTGCGGTGCTCAGGCCGCCGTCGGACACCTGCACGCCGGCCGGGTAGGGCGCGGAGAACCGGTCGAACTGGGTGATGTTCAGCCACAGCGAGGACCCGAGCGCGACCCGTCAGCGACGCCGACGGGAGTTGAGCCGGGCCGCCTGACGCGTCAGATGGTCGCGCTCGGCCAGGTTGGGTGCCCTCCGGGCGGCCTCGGCGTACAACTGCGCCGCGGTCACCGGGTCGCCGTCGCGCTCATGCAGGTACGCCGCCACCGCGGTGTGGCGGGGCAGCGAGGCGTCCAGCGCGGCGAGCGCGGCGAGGCCGGCACGTGGCCCGTCGGCCTCACCGACGGCCACCGCACGGTTGAGCCGCACGACCGGGCTGTCGGTCAGCCGCGCGAGCTCGTCGTACCACTCGACGATCTGCACCCAGTCGGTCTCCTCGGTGGTGGGCGCGTCGGCGTGGAGCGCCGCGACGGCGGCCTGGGCCTGGAACTCACCCAGCCGGTCGCGGGCGAGGGCCGCCTGCAGGATCGCCACGCCCTCGGCGATCGACTCGGTGTCCCATCGGACGCGGTCCTGCTCGGCCAGCGGCACCAGGCTGCCGTCGGGCGCCGTCCGGGCGGCGCGCCGGGCATGGTGCAGCAGCATGAGGGCGAGCAGCCCCGCCACCTCGGGATGGTCGACCGCGGCCGCGAGCTGCCGGGTGAGCCGGACGGCCTCGGCGGCGAGGTCGACGTCCCCGGAGTAGCCCTCGTTGAAGACCAGGTAGAGAACGCGCAGCACGGTGGCGACGTCGCCGGGCCGGTCGAACCGCACTCCGGAGACGGTGCGCTTTGCCCGGCTGATCCGCTGCGCCATGGTCGCCTCCGGCACCAGGTAGGCCCGGGCGATCTGGCGCGTGGTCAGCCCGCCGACGGCGCGCAGCGTGAGGGCGACCGCGGACGACGGCGTCAGCGACGGGTGGGCGCACAGGAAGTACAGCTGGAGGGTGTCGTCCGCTGCCGCCGCGGGCCCGGGCGCCGGCTCCTCGTCGACGAGGTCCTCACGGCGGCGGCGGGCCAGGTCCGCCCGGGTCGCGTCGAGGAACCGCCGCCAGGCCACGGTGACCAGCCAGCCCTTGGGGTCCCGGGGAGGGTCGGCCGGCCAGACGCGGACCGCCTCGAGCAGCGCGTCCTGCACGGCGTCCTCGGCCGCCGCGAAGTCGGCTCCGCGGCGGACGAGGATGCCGAGCACGCTCGGCGTGAGGCTTCGGAGCAGGGCCTCGTTCATCGACGAGGTCACTCCGTGACGGTGGGCGGCGCGGTGAGAAACGGGCGCAGCTCCAGCCACTCGTGGATCGGCTTCCCGCCCGCACCGGGGGCGGCCGACAGTTCGCCGGCCAGCTCCAGGGCGCGTTCGTAGCTGTCCACGTCGATCATCATCCAGCCGGCGATGAGGTCCTTCGTCTCGGCGAACGGGCCGTCGGTGACCGGCGGGCGCCCCGCACCGTCATACCGGACGAACGTGCCCTCGGGCGCGAGCGCCTGGCCGTCGACGAACTCGCCGGTCTTCTCGAGCCGGGCCGCGAAGTCGTTCATGTACTGCACGTGGGCCGAGATCTCCTGAGGCGTCCACTGGTCCATGGGGACGTCGTTGACCGGAGCCGGGGCGCCGCGGTAGTGCTTCAGCAGCAGGTACTTGGCCATGGTGTCTCTCCTCGGTGCTGGTACGACCCATTGTGGTCGCGTTCACTCCGGGGACGGAGCCGGGCACGGGTTCTCGACATCACCGCCGGATCTTTTTTCCGGCCCGGTTCGCAGGGGACGCGTCGGGACCGGCGGCCCGGTGGGCACCGGTTGTCGCGACCGATGTCCCACCACGGTGCCGCCCGCGGCGGTCGTTCCCGGCCGCCTCCCCCCCCCCCCGAGGCGGCGGACGTGCGTCGGGTGTGCGACCGGCTCAGGGAAGTACTCCGTCGGACTCACTCGCCCCACTCCCGCTGATCCGGCTGGCGAGTACCTCGTAGTGACGTACCCCTGCGGTTCCTCGTCGTGCCGCTTCGGGCCACAGGCAGTCCAGGACCGAGGCGGACGGACGGAAGAGCGAGGACGGAACCGCCCGGCGGTCGAGCCACTCCCAGCGCACGATCTTGTCCGGCTCGGTGACCCGGGGCCTGCCCGTGGCCCGCCGGGTGACGGCCGCCGCCGTCACCCTGGGCAGCCTGCCCACAGCGTCGACGAGCACCGCCATCACCAGGACGTCCGACGCGGACACGACAAGCCCGGTTTCCTCCGCCAGTTCGCGCCCGGCGGCCGTCTCGAAGTCCTCACCGGCGTCGACCTTGCCGCCCGGCAGTTCCCAGCGTCCGTCGTGGCCCAGGCCGAGCAGGACCCGTCCGGCGGAGTCGAGGACGGCGAGGCCCACACCGGTGAGGCTGTGGGAGGCGGGGTGGACGCGTTCCGGGCGCTCGGCGCCCTCTGCGGGAGAGTTCACCCGCCCATTCCACATCCTCGAGGCCTTCGCGTGCCATGCCCGCTAGAGCAGATCGCGGGGCACCGACTCGTTCCAGGTGCGGGAGAACACCCGGCGTTCGGCTTCGTAGCCGTCCAGCGTGGCGTCGACGAAGAAGCTGTTCTCGTCGCAGGTGAGACGTGTGTGCGTGACCACGCGTACGTCCCAGTCGTCGCGCCGGAACTCCATGGTCCAGGTGGACTCGCCGCTGACGGACGTGAAGTCGTCGGCGACGGACGCGTAGCGTTCGTGCGCGCGGCGGCCGACGTCCAGGCCGATCTCCTCGAAGCGGACCGTGCCACCGTCCTTCACGGTCTCCAGCTCGGCGTTGTAGCCGACCAGGTCGCGCTTCACGTCCCAGCGTTCCTCCGGGGGCGTCAGCGTGGTGGTGACCAGGGGCGGGGTGCCCTCCGGCTCGCCGAACGGCGTGGCCCGGTTGTCGTCGGCCTTCTCCGGGGGGCGGACCGGGAGGGTGAGCGTGCTGGAGCCGCTGTGGACGCCGAGCGTGGCCGGCTTCGGCGGTGGCCAGGCGAGCGGCCAGTAGGACGTGGACAGGGACAGACGGATGCGGTGCCCCGGCGGAAAGCTCTGCGCCACCCCGTTGAGGTGGACGGTGGCGCGGTAGCGACGTCCGGGCACCAGCGGTTCGGGCCGCTCCGCGCTGTCCAGCCTGGTGAGGTTCAGCAAGCCGTAGGTGACCCGGGTGGCGGCACCGTCGGGGCGGACGTCCGACAGGCGTGCGGCCACCATGGCGACCGGCTGATCGACGGACAGGTCGAGGTCGACGGTCGGCGACCCGAGGATCTCCAGCCGCTCGGTGAGTGGTCCGGTCTCGAAGACGAGTGAGCCGCCGTCCTCCTCACGCTGGTCGTAGGGCAGGTCCGGTGGCGCGTTGTAGGAGGCCCACTTGCCCGCGAACTGACCGACGGACAAGGGGGACCGCACGGTCAGCGCGTCGTCGCCCCCGACACCTGCCGTCTCCTCATGCGACTCGCCGGCAGGCGCGATCCCGTGCCGGGTGAGGGCATGTGTGGTCGGACGGACGCGCGGTGACGGCCAGCACGGCTCCGCCACCCAGCGCCCCGGCCGTTCCTCGTACGACGTGGACGGCGGGACGCTGTCCTGCATCCACGTCCTCAGCATCGGCTCGTCCATGACGCCGTTGTCGACACCCTTGAGCCAGTGGTCCCACCAGCGCACCACCTCCTGGAGGTAGCCGATGGCGGGGCCGGGTTCCCCGAGGTGCGGGAACTTGTGCGACCAGGGACCGATGAGGCCCTTGCGGGGTCCGTCCAGGTGGGCGAGTAGCCGCGTGACGGCGTTGGAGTAGCCGTCCGCCCACCCGCTGGACGCCAGTACCGGGCACCGCACGTCCTGGTAGTTCTCGGCGACCGAGGCGTGTCGCCAGTAGTCGTCCAGGCGCTGGTGGCGCAGCCATTGCAGGACCCACGGCCGGGAGTGCTCCAGGCGTTCGTTCCACATGTCGCGCCAGCTGTCGCCGACCACGGCGGGATCGGGCGGGCAGGTGGCGTAGGCGAACATGGTGCCCGCCTCGGCCAGGTTGTCCGACAGCATGGCTCCGCCCATGTAGTGCATGTCGTCCGCGTGCCGGTCGTCGGTGAAGGAGGCGATGACCACGGCCTTCAGGCTCGGCGGCTGCCTGGCGGCCACCTGGAGGGCCGCGAACGCCCCCCAGGACAGGCCCATCATCCCCGTGGTGCCGTCGCACCAGGGCTGCTCGGCGAGCCAGGCCAGCACCTCCTCGGCGTCCCTCTGTTCCACCTCCAGGTACTCGTCCCGCAGCACCCCCTCCGACTCGCCGGTGCCACGCAGGTCGACGCGGACGCAGGCATAGCCGTGCCCGGCGATGTAGGGGTGGTGGACGGAATCCCGTACGGCGGTGAGGTCCCGTTTGCGGTACGGGATGTACTCCAGCACCGCGGGGACGGGCTCGTGGTCCGACGACGTGGGGCGCCAGACACGCGCCGACAGGCGGACGCCGTCGGACATGGGGATGACGACGTGTTCCTCTTCCTTCGTGGTGAAGGGCAGGTGGGTCACATGACGCATGACCGGCGCTCCTTACTCTCGCGATCCTCGCGCTGCTTCCGTGGGCTCGTCGAAGGTCAGGCCCAGGGCGGCGACGCACTGGTCGTACTTCCTGCGCATGTCCTCCTCGTCGTCGCCGCCGGTGAAGATGTGCGCGAGCTCGTAGCTGTAACTGTCCTGCTGAGACAGGTCGGACAGCCGCTGCCCCCGTTCGGGCAGGACTTCGATCCGTACACCCGGGATCTCGCGTTCGACGCGGGCGATGTCCTCGGCGGAGGGAACATCGCGCACGACGCCGTCCGTGAACCACCGGTGGTACCACTTGGCCGCCATCGCGTACGGCCCCTGCCGGTGCGGCATGCGCGGGTCCTGACCGAGGGCGAGGGCGAGCATGCAATGGTGGTTGGGCACGCCGTCCACGTACTCGAAGAGCTCCGCGTGCGACTGCGAGTGGCGCGGGTTGATCTCCAGCAGGCTGATGTCCTGGCTTCCGGGATCGTAGAAGTACTCCACGCTGAACGTCGCGGAGTCGAAGCCGATCCGGCGCATGACCCGCTCGGTGACGGTGTGCAGTCGTTCGATCACCTGCGGGGGCAGCATGGACGGGTACTGGTGGCGCAGGAAGCATGGCGAACCGGGGTAGTCGATGGAGTCCAGCGTGCCGTAGACGGTCACTTCGCCCTGGTGGACGTAGCCCTCCACGGCGACCTGGACACCCGACAGAGCCTCTTCGGCAAGGCAGACCCGGCCGCCGACGCCGTCCATCTCCGGCGGCAGGTCGACCTGGTCGAGGATGTGCTCGAACGGGCGGCCGATGCGGGAGATGCCCTCGCGTATCTCGGCGACGGCTGCGCCGAACTCCTTCTCGTCGGCCACGCCGAAGGCGAGTTCGGAGGAGTAGGACAACGCGGGTTTGAGCCACATCGGGAACCGCACGCCGTCCGGAGTCCGTGGCGGGTCGGCCTTCAGGTCGACCCGGCCGAAGCGTGGATGGCGGTCCGTCACCTTCTGCTGCTCGAGCCTGCTCCAGTACTTGTGCTCGCACTTGACCACCGACGCCAGGCTCGTGGTGCGGGTGCCGTAGCGTGCTCCGAGGATCGGCACCAGGGTGCTGACCGGGAAGTCCCAGTAGCCGACGATCGCGTCGATGCTTCCGTCGAAGGCGTCCAGCACCTCTTGTGCCTTATCGATCACCCCCGGTAGCGACACCTCCCCGTCCTGTAGCTCCTCGACCGTCAGAAGGCCATGGAAGCGAAGCGAATCCGCCCCCGGTACGGCTTCGAGCGTCGGAAGATTGGTCTCGTCGAGACCCACCACGAAGACGTTCTTGACATTCTGGTCAGACACGACTCTCCTCTCTCCTCCCAAGATCGGCTGGGTACCCGCGAGTGGCTCGGGCAACCCCGAACGGGAGTCGGGCGGGGCGTCGGTCCCGAGGAGGGGGGGCGAATGCCTCTGGTCACGACGGGCCGGCGCGGCAGGGAACGGGAAGGGGGCGGGCGCGCCCGGCAGTTCGAGGGGCCCGGCACCGGGCGGCGGTCCCGTTCGCTGGCGGGCCGGCGGAGCCCGCGCCGGACGGGAGGACGAAGCGGGCGTACGCCTTCTCGTCAGATCAGGCGGAAGAGATCGGCGGCGGCCTGGACGTCGGTGAAGTCCTCGACCGAGCGCAGGTTGTCGCACAGGGCCTCCAGGACCGAGCCCTCTTCGGCGACGCGCGGGGCGCCGATGGCGACGCCGAAGACCCGGAAGCCCAACAGGCGCTTGGACTCGTTCCACGCGCGCATCCATTCCTCGGTGACGCCGCAGTCGTCGTCGGTGAGCATCACGATGTCGCCGCGTGTACGGGCGGCGTCGTTGAACTCCGCTGATCGTCCGCAACAGCTCGGCCGTGTCCCGTGCGCCCCGCGCCGCCGGTGTGTCCTGTGGCCTCATGGTCAACTCCTCGTCTCCGGCGGCCGGCCGGGCGGGCGAGCCGCGGAGTGTCTCGCCGAATCGCCCGTTCTCCCGGTCGGCGCGCTGCTCCAGCGGCCACCGAGGATGGTGCCATGGGCGGTGGTCGGGCCGTTGGGCGCGGCCGACCCGGCGAGCCGGGCCGTCGGCGTGGAGGTCGAAGCGGTCCGTGGGGGCGGGCGGGTCGCCGACGGGGTGGGCGGTGTAGGCGGTGCGCAGGCCGAGGCCCTGTGCTCCGCACACGTCCCAGGCGTGGACGGCGACCCTCGGAAGTCGTCGAGTCTCGAGCGGACGCGGGCATGGGCCGCGGGCAGGGCCGCCGGCATGGGACCGAGCATGGGACCGAGCACGGGACCGAACGCCGGCACCGACACGCCAGGACGCCCTCCGCCGGCCCCTGACGAAGAACTACTCGGCCGTCGCCTCAGTCGGGTCACTCTGCGAGGAGTGGGGGACCGGGATGTCGTCCGTCGCCGCCAAGTAAGCCGCCACCCCGTCCAGCGCACGCTGCAGGCCGAAGTCGAAGTCGTCGAACTCGTCGCTCTCGGCGGCGGCGTCCGCGTCGAGGTTGTCGAAGGCGCCGTCCTCCACGGCCTCGCGCAGCGCCGGCAGCCTGCCGTTCTCGGTCACCCGGCGGAGGAAATCCTTGTAGCCCGCCAGTCGTCGCTTCGTCCCCTCGGGGTCCTGCAGCAGAATGGCGGTGATGCTGGCCTCGCTGCGGACCTGGCCGCTCACCAGCAGCGTGATCGCGATCTTCTCTCCGTGGCCGAGGCGGGTGCCGGAGAGGATCCGGAGGCTCTGGTCGAGCCAGGCCAGCTGGTTCGGGGTGATGGGCGGTCCGCCGCTCGCGGCCACCAGCCCGATCGCCCAGGGATGACGAAGCAGCGCCTCGCGCATGGAGACGCACCAGTACTCGAGGCCCGCGCGCCACCCGGTGACGTCGTCCGGCAGCGGCGCGGGTGCGCCCACGGCCGAGTCGACCATCAGCGTCACCAGTTCGTCCTTGGTGGCCACGTAGCGGTAGAGCGCCATGGTCGAGGACCCGAGCTCCTTCGCGACCCGGCTCATCGAGACCGCTTCGGCCCCCTCGCCGTCGGCGATCGCGACGGCCGCCGTGATGATCCCGTCGAGGGTCAGCCCGCGCTTCGGGCCCTTCACGGGGCGGTCGCGCAGCCCCCAGGCCGCTTCCACGCCGGCGGGGAATGCGTCGTTCTCCATGGCCAGGAGTGTATGACATACACAGTTCCGTGTACGCCCTACGCAGATTCGTGTATGGTCTACGCAGTAGCGTGTATGGCGTACGCAGAGGAGCTCCGCACCCATGACACCGGCCATCGAGGCCCACGGCCTCACCAAGTCCTACGGGGAGGTCGACGTCCTGCGCGGCGTCGGCCTGACCGTCACCTCCGGGACCGTCTTCGCCCTGCTCGGCCCGAACGGCGCCGGCAAGACCACCACCGTCCGCATCCTCGCCACCCTCCTCGCCGCCGACGCCGGCGATGCCCGGGTGGCCGGGCACGACGTCGTCACCGAGCGAGCCCGCGTACGCCGGTCGATCAGCCTGACCGGGCAGTACGCCGCTCTCGACGACCAGCTCACCGGCGTCGAGAACCTCCGCATGATGGGCCGCCTCGCCCGTCTGGACCGCGCCGCCGCGCGCGCCCGTGCCGAGGAGCTGTTGACTCGCTTCCGGCTCACCGAGGCCGCCGGCCGCCGGGTCGCCACGTACTCCGGCGGCATGCGGCGCCGCCTGGACCTCGCCGCCTCGCTCGTCGGCGATCCCACCGTGATCTTCCTCGACGAGCCGACCACCGGCCTCGACCCGCGCAGCCGGCAGGACGTGTGGCAGCTGGTCGCGGAGCTGGCCGGGTCCGGAGTGACGGTCTTCCTCACCACCCAGTACCTGGAGGAGGCCGACCGGCTCGCGGACCGGATCGCGCTCATCGACGGCGGTCGGATCGTCGCCGAGGGCACGGCTGCCGAGCTGAAGCTGCGGGTGGCCGACGAACTGCTGGTCCTGACGCTCGCCGGGCGGGCCGCGTACGAGGAGGCCGACCGGCTCCTCGGCTCACTCGTGGTGCGACGCGATCCCGACGAGCTGCGGCTCGGGGTGGCGACGAGCGGCCGTGCCGGGCACGTCCGCGAACTTCTCGACGCCGTCGACCCCGAACGCGTCCTGGTCGAGCGCTTCGCCGTGCACGGTGCCACCCTCGACGACGTCTTCATGGCCCTCACCGGCACCGGCACCGGCGTCACGCGGCAGAAGGAGCGCACCAGTGTCTGACGTCCTCACCATGACCGGAAGGTCCGTCCGGCTCAGCGCCCGTACGCCCGACGCGCTGATCAGCGCGCTGGTGATGCCGGTCATGCTGATGCTCGTCTTCGTCTACTTCTTCGGCGGGGCGATCGACACCGGCGGCACGTACGTGCAGTACGTGGTGCCCGGCGTGCTCGTGCTGTGCGCGGGCTTCGGCGCCGGCAACACGGCCATGAGCGTCGCGAACGACATGCACGGTGGGATCATCGACCGCTTCCGCTCCATGGACGTCAGTGGCACGTCCGTCCTGGCCGGGCATGTCGCCGCCTCACTCGTCCGCAACATCGCGGCCACCGTCGTCGTCTTCGGCGTGGCCACGGCGATCGGCTTCCGGCCCGCGGCGTCGGCGGCCGGCTGGTTCGCGGCGATCGGAGTGCTCGTCTGTTACATCGTGGCCCTGTCCTGGCTTTCGGCGGCGGTGGGGCTGGTGGCCAAGTCGCCGGAGGCGGCCGGGGGGTTCACCTTCTTCGTCGCCTTCCTGCCGTATCCGTCCAGTGGCTTCGTGCCGATCGACACCATGCCGTCCTGGCTGCGCGGCTTCGCCGAGCACCAGCCGATCACGCCGGTGATCGAGTCGATGCGCGGTCTCCTGCTCGACCGGCCGGTGGGCGCCGGCGGCTGGCAGGCGCTCGCCTGGTGCGCGGCGATCACGGTGGGGTCGGTGGCGGCGGCGGGGGCGCTGTTCCGGCGGCGGACGAGCCGGTAGGGCTTCGCCACGTCGGTGCGGACCCGGCTCCCTTCAGGGCGGGGGCGTCGCCTTCTCCGGCCGGGTGACCCGGCGCAACGCGCGTACCAGGGCCTCGACACCCGCCTCAGCCTTGGACCGAGGACACCCGACGTTGAGCCGTACTCGTCCCGGGCAGCCATAGGTGCCCCCCGGCATGACGGCCACCTTCTCCACCTCCACGAGGTCGCGCTGAAGGGCGTCGTCGTCGACGCCGAGAGGCCGCAGGTCGATCCAGGCCAGGTACCCCGCCTGCGGCGGCTCCCAGCCGAGCTGCGGGAACTCCTCGCCAAGACGGCCGGCCACCATCGCGAGGTTGCCGGCGAGGTATCCGCGCAGGGCGTTCAGCCAGGGCGCTCCCTCGCGGTACGCGGCGATGTGACCGACCAGTGACAGCACCGCGGGGGAGGAAAGGCCGTCCGCCTCCTTGAGCCGCCGCAGGTAGGCCTCCCGCGCCGCGGGATCCCGGATGATCCCGTAACTGCCGGTCAGCGCGGGAATGTTGAACGACTTGGAGGCCGAGGTGAGAACGGCCCATCGACCGTCGCCACCGTGCCGGACCCAGGGCCGGTGGACGTGCGGCGCGTACGCCAGGTCGGAGTGGATCTCGTCGCTGATGACCGCCACGTCGTACCGCGCGCACAGCCGGGCCATCCGGTCCAGCTCGTCCGCCGACCACACCCTGCCCGTCGGATTGTGCGGTGAGCACAGCAGCAGTACGGCCGTGTCGTCGAGCGCCAGGAGCCGCTCGAGCTCCGCCCAGTCGTCCATCGGGCACTGTCGGAGCCGACGTCCGTGGGCCGCCACCGTCTTGGGGAACGCGTCGTACATGGGCGTGTGGGCGACCACGCCGTCACCGGGGCGCGACCACATCCGCAGCAGCTGCGAGACCTGGTAGACGACGGAGGGCGCGTAGACGACCGACTCGGGCTCCACGTCCGTGGCGTGCCGCGTCGCGTACCAGTGGACGATCGCGGAGAGGAAGTCGTCCTGGCGCCACCGCGAGTAGCCGAGGACCCCGTGGTCCAGGCGTTCGCGGAGTGCCGCGATGACCTCCGGGGCGGTCTCGAAGTCCATGTCGGAGATCGTGAAGGGCAGCAGATCCGGCACGCCGAAGCGGTCCTGGACGTAGTCCCACTGCGTGCACCAGGTGCCGTGCCGGTCCACCGGGGTGTCGAAGTCGTACGGCGCCTGCGAGGCCCCGCGAACAGGATGGCCGGTGATGGAGGAGAAGGAGGTCATGGTCAGCCCACCGGGATCATCGTGGCGATGGCGTCCTTCACCGACTGGACCTGCGGGCCGATCACGACCTGCACGTTGTGGCCGTCGAGTTTGACGACTCCCACGGCTCCCAGCTTCTTCAGCCGTGCCTCGTCGACCCGTTCGGCGTCCTGGACCGTCATACGCAGACGTGTGATGCAGTTGTCCAGGGACCGGATGTTGTCGGCACCGCCGATCGCGTCGAGGATGGCGACGGCGTCGTACTTGCCCGCGACCAGCTCGCGCTCGGGTCCCGCCGCCTCGTCCGGCGCGGCGTCCTTCACCTCGTCCTGTTCGTCCGAGCCCCGTTCGTCCGAGCCCCGTTCGTCCTCGTCCTGTGCCGAGAGCTCCTCGCGCCCGGGAGTCCGCAGGTTGAAGCGGGTGATCGCCCAGCGGAACAGGAAGTAGTACACGGTGAACCACACCGCCGCGATCAACGGCACGAGATACCACTTGGTCGTCGAGCCCTGCAGGACACCGAAGACGAGCCAGTCGATGACATTGCCGTCGGTGTTCCCGATGAAGACGCCGAGCCCGGCCGCCGTGAGGAACCCGAGTCCGACCAGAACCGCGTGGATGGCGTACAGCCACGGGGCGACGAAGAGGAACAGGAACTCCAGCGGTTCCGTGATGCCACCCACCACGCAGGCCACGACACCGGACACCAGCAGCGCCTTGATCTCGGGGCGCATGCGGCGGTTCGCGCAGTGGTACATCGCGAGCGCGGCGCCCGGGAGGCCGCCCAGATAGGCCGCCATCTTCCCCTGGGAGAGGAAGTGCGTGGCTTCCGTGACCGCGCTGTTCGGCGCGGCCGAGCAGTCCAGCTGGGCGTAGAACAGGTTCAGGGCGCCGGAGACCTGGTCACCGCACACGGTTCCCGCACCGCCGACGTCCGTGAAACGGAACATGGCCACGAGGATGTGGTGCAGCCCGATCGGCCGCAGCAGCACCTCTCCCATGCCGAAGAAGAACGGCCCGAACACCCCGGTGTGCCCGATGCCCCGGCCCACGGCGGTGATCCAGCCGTTGAACGTCGGCCAGAGCAGCGGGATGAGCAGACCGAGCACGCTGAGGACCAGCGCCGAGACGATCGGGACGAAGCGCAGCCCGCCGAAGAAGGCCAGCGCGTCGGGCATCCGCTGGGTGCGAAATCGCCGGTGGAGAAGGCTGACGACGATGCCGACGGCCACCGCGCCGAGAAGCCCGGTGTCGATGGACTGCACACCCAGCACGTCGGCTATGCCGTAGTGCTCGATCGCCTTCTCGTCCTCGAAGTCGACGCCCTTGGCGGTGAGGTAGAAGTTCACCGCCAGATTCATGGCGGCGAAGCCGACGAAACCCGAGAAGGCGGCCACCCCCTTGTCCTCACGGGCGAGCCCGAGCGGGATGGCCATCGCGAAGAGCACGGGCAGGAAGGTGAAGGCGACCAACCCGGTGTTGGCCATCCACGTGAAGACGAGGTGCCAGCCCTCGCCCTTCAGGAAGGCAACGTTGTCAGTGACGGCCTCGCTGGAGAGCGAGGAACCGATGCCCAGCATGATGCCGCAGAACGCGAGCAGGGCCACCGGCAGCATGAACGTCTTGCCGAGTCCCTGGAGGAATTCCCAGAGTGCGGCCTTGGTCTTCTGCATGTGTAGGGAACTTTCGAGCCTGGGGGGAACGGACCCGGACGCTCGCCGTGGCGATGCGGGGCCCACGGGCACAGCGAGTGGCGGAGGACATGACGTGGGGTGGGAGACCGTCCTTGCGCGGTACCTGGGGTCGTTCCGTGACCGCGCCAAGCAGGACCGTTCCGCCGTACGGATCACATCACAGCGGGTCGGCGACTGTCCATGGAGGCGAAGGCTCCCACTTTCCGCGCCGGGCCCGGACCGGTCCACGGCACCCCCTGTGCCGCGACGCGGGAAATCGCTACCGTGGCCGCCGGGAAAGGCGGAGACTCGTCCCATGGCTGACATGGGGACATTCCGCGAGGCGGTCGTCCAGTGGGCGCCGGAGGGCCCGGACACCTTCGTGCGTGAGCTCGCGGCCCGCCTGTCCGTCCGGGCGGCAGTCCTGCTCGAAGGCCCGAGCGACGTCGCCGCGGTCGGCGCGCTGGCAGCGGCTCGCGGCCGGGACCTGGAGGCCGAAGGAGTGTGCGTGCTGCCGATGGGCGGCGCGATGAGCGTCGGGCGCTTCGCGCGGTTCCTCGGGCCCACCGGTCTGGGGCTCCGCCTCACGGGACTCTGCGACGAGAGGGAGCGCCGCTACTACGACCGAGCCCTGGAGCGGGCCGGCGCGGCAGACCACCGGTACTTCGTGTGCGCGGCGGATCTGGAGGACGAGCTCATTCGCGCGCTGGGCGTGACCCGGGTGGAGGAACTCGTCCGGGCCGAGGGCGACACGCGTGCCCTGCGGACCTTCCTTCGCCAGCCCGCGCAGCAGGGCCGCACCGCGCGACAGCAGCTGCGCCGCTTCCTCGGCACGAAGAAGGGGCGCAAGATCCACTACGCCGGCGTCATGGTCGAGGCACTGGACCCCGATCGCGTACCCGCCCCGCTCGACGACCTGCTCACCAGCCTCTGAGGCCCGTCGGCGCCTCTTCCGGTACTCCCTCAGCCGAGCGTGAAGCGCACCGGTGTCCCGACCGCGGCCTGGGCAGCCGCCGCCAGGGAGGGTTCCGCGACGACCGCGACGACCGGGTAGCCACCTGTTGTGGGGTGGTCGTGCAGGAAGACCACCGGGCGTCCGTCCGGCGGCACCTGTACGGCGCCCAGGACAACGCCCTCACTGGCCAGTTCACCCGTCGACGCCCGTTCCAGCGGCGGTCCCTCGGTACGCAGACCGATACGGTTGCTGTGCGGGGAGACGCGGTACGTGGCCGAGGTGAGGGTACGCAGGGCAGCCGGGGCGAACCAGTCGGCGCGGGGGCCCAGGCGTACCGGCAGGACGAGTTCGGCGGGCGGTCCGGGCCAGGGGGCGGCGACGGACGGTGTCACCGACCGGGGCAGACCCACCGGCACGACGTCGCCGTCCCGCAGGGGTTCGGGTCCCAGCCCGGAGAGCAGGTCCGTCGAGCGGCTGCCGAGGACGGGTTCGGTGGCGATGCCTCCGGCCACCGCCACGTACGAACGCACGCCCGCGGTCGCCGTCCCGACGTTGAGTACCGCACCCGCGGGCACCCGCACGGGCGCCCCCCATGCCGCCGGACGCCCGTCCACGGTGACCGGGCAGTGCGCGCCGCCGACCACCGCGGATATGGCTCGGTCGGGCCGGAGGGCGCAGCCGGTCAGGGTGGTCTCCAGGACGGCGGCGTCCGGGTCGTTGCCGAGCAGCCGGTTCGCCAGCCGCATCGCGGGCGCGTCCAAGGCGCCGGAGCGGGGCACTCCCAGGTGGGCGTGGCCGCGCCGGCCGGAGTCCTGCACCGTGGTGAGGGCGCCGGAGCGTACGGTCGTGAGCCTCGCGGTCATCCCGTGCCTCCCGGGGCGGCGTCCGCTGTGACGAAGCGCACGCGCGTCCCCGGTGCGAGGAGCGCCGCCGGCTCCCGCGTGGGGTCCCACAGGGAGCCCGGGTCCGGCATGGTGCCGATCAGCTGCCAGCCGCCCGGCGTGGAGCGGGGGTAGACGGCGCTGTAGGGGCCGGCCAGGGCGAGGGCGCCCGCCGGGACCCGGGTCCTGGGCGTGGCCCTGCGGGGCACGTGCAGCTCGGCGGGAAGGCCGGTGAGGTAGGCGAAGCCGGGTGCGAAACCGCAGAACGCGACACGGTGGGCGTGGGCGGTGTGGCGTGCGGCGACCTCCTCGGGGGCGACTCCCCACGCCGCCGCCACGTCGGCCAGATCCGGCCCGTCGTAGCGTACGGCGATCTCCACCAGGTCCCCGTCGTCGTCGGCGACGCGCGGCACCTCCCACCCGGTGAGCCCGCGGGCCAGCGCGTCCGGGTCCGGCACCCCGTCCAGCAGGACGGTCCGCGCTCCCGGCACGATCTCCTCCACGGGAGGCAGGGTCCCGGCGGCCCGCCGGCGCAGCACTTCGGCGTGGAAGGCCGCGGTGCTCTCGGCGTCGGGCAGTTCGACGAGCAGCGCGTGGCGGCCGGCCGGACGCACCGTGAGAGACCGGCTCTCCGTCACGCGAACGCCCCGATCCCGACCCCCGACGACTCCAGTGCCTCGCGTACCCGCGCCGCGATCCTGGCAGCGTTCGGGGTGTCGCCGTGCACGCACAGGGACCGGGCGGCGACCGCGACGGTCGTCCCGTCCACGGCCTCGACCGCGCCCCGCACGGCGAACGCCAGCGCGCGCCGTACCACCGCGTCCTCGTCCGTCACCACGGAGTCCGCCTCCCGGCGGGGGACGAGTGTGCCCCGCGCGGTGTAGGCGCGGTCCGCGAAGGCCTCGGGCACGCCGGTGAGCCCGGCCTCGCCCGCGGCGGTGAGCAGCAGCGAGCCGGGGAGGCCGAGCACGGGCAGCGCACCGCCCGCGAGCCGCACCCCGGCCACGACGGCACGGGCCTGCTCGGCGTCGTGGACGGTGCGGTTGTAGAGCGCGCCGTGTGGCTTCACGTAGGCCACCTCGGACCCGGCGGCTTCGGCGAACACCCTGAGCGCACCGATCTGGTAAGCCACCTCGGCCGCCAGTTCGCCGGCGGGCACGTCCATGGCGCGCCGTCCGAAGCCCGCCAGGTCGCGGTAGGACACCTGGGCTCCGATCCGTACCCCGCGTTCGGCGGCGAGGTCGCAGACGCGGCGCATCACCGACGGGTCGCCCGCGTGGTAACCGCAGGCGACGTTGGCGCTGGTGACGACGGAGAGCAGGGCGTCGTCGTCAGTGAGGGTCCAGCGGCCGAAGCCCTCACCGAGATCTGCGTTGAGGTCGATCACACTTTGACCGTAGTCGATTGTTGAACGATCCGACAAGGCATCGACGGGCATGACAGGTGCGCAGGGGCCCGTGAAATTCACCTCTTGTTAGATCGTTCAACGATCGCTAGTGTCCGTGCATCTGCCACGCATCTGAAGCTATGGTCCCCGGACCGATGAAGTCATGGCTCCGCAGCTTCCGGGTCCGTGCTCTGCCCCCTCATGCCTGAAGAAGGCCACCGAATGATTGTTCTCCTCGGTGTGGTCGTGGTGATCCTCGGATTCGTCACGCGCCGCAACCCCGTCCTTGTTGTGGGCGTCGCCGGTATCGTCACCGGACTGCTCGGCAGGATGAGCCCCATGGAGGTCCTCGCGGCCTTCGGCAGGTCCTTCGCCGACAGCCGCTCGGTCACCGTCTTCGCCATCGTGCTCCCGGTGATCGGCCTGCTGGAGCGCTACGGCCTGCGTGAGCAGGCCCGCAATCTCATCGGCCGACTGGGCAAACTCAGCGCGGGCCGGTTCCTCACCGTGTACCTGCTGGTCCGGCAGGTCACCGCGGCCTTCGGCCTGAACAGCATCGGCGGCCCGGCGCAGACCGTGCGGCCCCTGGTCGCTCCCATGGCCGAGGCCGCCGCCGAACGCTCCACGGGGTCCAAGCTGCCCGACCGGCTGCGCGAGAAGGTGCGCTCCTACTCCGCGTCGGCCGACACCGTCGGCGTCTTCTTCGGCGAGGACTGCTTCATCGCGATCGGCTCCATCCTGCTGATCACCGGTTTCGTGAACTCCACCTACCAGCAGGAGATCGAACCGACCCAGCTGGCCCTGTGGGCGATCCCGCTCGCGGTCTGCGCCTTCGTCATCCACGGCGCCCGGCTGCTGCTCCTGGACCGGCAACTGGAGCGCGAGATGGCGCATGCCGCGGCCGAGCACGACCTGCCGCTTCCCGAGGGGGCCGACAAGTGATCAAGGTCGAATGGCTCTACTGGCTGATAGGCCTCGTCTTCGTCGTCATGGCCGTGCAGATGGCCGCCGACCGCAGCAACCCCAAGCGGTGGACGTCCGCCGCGTTCTGGGGCCTGCTCGGCCTCACCTTCCCCTACGGCACCGGCGTCGCCAACGCCACCGCCGGCAACGGCGACTGGAACCTGCCCGCCGAACCGCTCGGTGTCGCGGTCCTCACCCTGATCGTGCTCGCCGGTTTCAACTTCCTCGGCAAGGGTGTCCCGGTCACCACCACCGGCGAACAGCGCGAGGCCTCGGCCACCCGGCTCGGCAGCAGGATCTTCATCCCCGCCCTCACCATCCCGCTCGTCGCGATCGTCTGCGCCTCCGTGCTGGACGAGTCCGGCCTGTTCGAGACGGGCAAGGCCACGCTCCTCGGGCTCGGCCTCGGATGCGTCGTCGCGCTCGTCGTCGGCATGCTGGTCACCGGCGAGCGCAAGCTCTCCGTCCCGATCCACTCCGGCCGCTCCATGCTGGAGGCGATGGGCTCCGCCCTGATCCTGCCCCAACTGCTGGCCGTACTCGGCTCGATCTTCGCCGCCGCCGGAGTCGGCACGCAGGTCGGCGACATCGTGAACAACGTCCTGCCCGACGACTCCAAGTACCTCGCCGTCATGGCGTACTGCGTCGGCATGTTCCTGTTCACCGTCATCATGGGCAACGCGTTCGCGGCCTTCCCGGTGATGACCGCGGCGATCGGCTGGCCCGTGCTCATCCAGCAGATGCACGGCAACGAGCCCGCCGTCCTGGCGATCGGCATGCTGGCCGGCTTCGCCGGCACCCTCTGCACGCCGATGGCCGCCAACTTCAACATCGTCCCGGCCACCCTGCTCGAGCTCAAGGACCAGTACGGACCGATCAAGGCGCAGTTGCCGACGGGCATCGCGCTCCTCGGCTGCTGCACCGTCATCATGTCGCTCTTCGCGTTCTGAGCATCCGCTTCGGCCCTCGTCCGACCGGCACCCGTACGACCCGCAAGGAATGCCCATGACCCGAGTCCTCATCACCGGCTTCGCCCCCTTCGGCGGCGAGAGCGTGAACCCGTCCTGGCGTGCGGCGACCCTGGTGGCCGCCGAACCGCCCACCGGTCTCACGGTCACCGCCGCCGAACTGCCCTGCGTCTTCGGCGAGTCCCTCGACACCCTGCGCGACGCCATCCGCGCGAAAGCCCCCGACCTGGTGCTCTGCCTGGGCCAGGCGGGCGGACGCACCGGCGTCACCGTCGAACGCGCCGGCCTCAACCTCGACGACGCGCGCATCCCCGACAACGCCGGCCGGCAGCCCATCGACGAACCGGTGATCGCGGACGGCCCAGCCGCCTACTTCTCCACCCTCCCCGTCAAGGCCTGCGTCGCCGCGCTGCGGGAGGCCGGTGTCCCGGCCGCGGTCTCCAACACGGCCGGGACCTTCGTCTGCAACCATGTGGCGTACGGCCTGGGCCATCTCATCGCCACCGAGTTCCCGCACATACGGGGCGGTTTCGTGCACGTGCCCTGGGCACCGGAGCAGGTCACCGACGGCACCGCGCCGTCCCTGCCACCCGCCACCGTCGCCCACGGCCTGCGCGCCCTGCTGACCACAGCCGCCCGCACACCGACAGAGCGGGACCTGAAGGTCACCGAAGGAGCCACCCACTGATGCCGCTCAGCGCCTACGCGGCCCCCTTCGCCGGAATCGCCCTCACCAACATCACGCGCGAGTACCCCAACTTCCCCGCCCACCTGATCACCTCACCCGACGAGCGCCCGGAACCCCGCTCCCTGCATCCCGCCTTCTACGGTGCCTACGACTGGCACTCCTCGGTCCACATGCACTGGCTCCTCGTCCGCCTGCTTCGCCGGCACGGCGGTACGCCCTCACTGCCGGACACGGGCCCGGCCGTCGCCGTACTCGACCGGCACCTCACCCCCGGCAATCTCGCCGCCGAGGCCGCCTACCTCCGTGACCGCCCCTCCTTCGAGCGGCCCTACGGCTGGGCGTGGCTGCTCGCGCTCACCGCCGAGTGCCGGGCCCACCAAGGTGCGGCGGGCGCCCGCTGGGCCGAGGCACTGACGCCGGCCGTCGCAGCCGTCGACCGACTGCTGGCCGACTGGCTGCCCAAGGCCACGTATCCGGTACGCCACGGCAACCACCCCAACAGCGCCTTCGCGCTGGGCCTCGCCCTCGACTCGGGAGAACTGTCGGCGGCGACCGACCGAGCCGTGAGGGAACGCCTGCTCGCCTGGTTCGCCGACGACCACGACGCGCCCGCGCACTGGGAACCGTCGGGCCAGGACTTCCTCTCGCCGGCGCTGAGCGAGGCCGACGCGATGCGCAGGGTGCTCCCGAAGGACGGGTTCCCGCGGTGGCTGGACCGCTTCCTGCCCGCGCTGAGGTCCGGGGCCCCTTGCTCACTCCTGGACGTACCGGTCGTCTCCGATCACGCCGACCCGCAGATCGGTCATCTGCTCGGCCTGACTCTCAGCAGAGCGGCCGCGCTGCGCTCCCTCGCGGACGCCCTGCCCGACGGACCGGTCCGCACCCGCCTGCACGCGGCGGCCCGGGCCCACCTCTCGGCGGGGCTGCCGGCGGTGGAACGCGGTGACTTCACCACCGACCACTGGCTGGCGACCTTCGCCGCCCTGGCACTCGACCCGGTCGCCCACGGCTGAGCCCTGTCAGGGCCGACGGCACCGAAGAGCCCGGCGGCTTCGCACCGGAAGGCTTCTCAGCGGCCCGTGGGGTTCCCCGCCCACACCGTTGGTGTCCGGCCCGACCACGGGGCCGCCCGTTCGAGTTGGCCGGCGAGGCGGAAGAGGCGGCCCTCGAGTCCGTAACCGGCGGCGAACTGCATACCGACCGGGAGGCCCGTCCGGGCGTCGGCCGTCACCGGCACGGACATGGCGGGCGTGCCGGCCACGTTGAACGGCATGGTGAACGGCGAGCGGTCGTTGAGGCGGTCGATCCAGCCGAGGCCGTCCAGTGCCTGTGCGCCCCCACCGTAGGTGCCCAGTGGCATCGGAAGCTCCGGCACGGTCGGGGTGAGCAGGATGTCGTAGGCGTCGAAGTACCGTGCCAGACTCCGAGCGACCCGGTTCCGGATCGCGAGAGCGGTGACGAACTGGGCGCCGCCGACCCGCTGCCCGTAGCGGTAGCCGGCAAGGGTTGCCGGCTCGAGGGTCGAGGAGTCGACGGGACGGTCGAAGGCGGCAGCCAACTCGTCGACCGAGGCCGTGAGATGCGTCGTCATCAGACGGGCGTTGTCAAGGACGAAGTCCTCCCAGTCGGCCCCGAGCTCCACCTCGACCTCCTCCACCTGGTGGCCGAGTGACTCGAGCAGACCCACGGTGCGGGAGAGGGCGTCGGCCACAGGTGGTGCGGTTCGGCGTCCGCCCCACGCATGGGTCAGGACGCCGATCCGCAGCGAGCCCGGGTGGCGGGTGACTTCCTCCGCGTACGGACGGGACGGCTCCTGGGCGAAGTAGGGGTCACCCGGCTCCGGCCCGCGGATCCGGTCGAGCAGTGCCGCACTGTCCCGTACCGTGCGGCTGACACAGCCGTGCACGGCCAGACCGCTGAAGGTCTCGTCGGCGTCGGGGCCCATGGAAACCCGGCCACGGGTGGGCTTCAGCCCGAAGAGGCCGTTGTAGGCGGCGGGTATGCGGAGCGAGCCGGCGGCGTCGGTGGCGTGTGCGAGAGGAACCACCCCGGCAGCGACGGCCGCGCCCGCGCCCCCGCTGGATCCGCCCGCGCTCCGCTCCGGGTTCCACGGGTTGCGGGTCGGGCCGTACAGCACTGGTTCCGTCGTGATGCCGTAGGCCATCTCCGGTGTCGCGGTACGCCCGAAGGTCACGAGGCCGGCCCGGCGAAAGCGCAGCATGAGGGCGGAATCGGCGTCGGCGACGTTGCCGACCGCGAGACGACTGCCCAGCTCCATACGTCTCCCGGCCATGGAGACTCCGATGTCCTTGATCAGGAAGGGCACTCCGGCCAGCGGTGTGCTGCCGGGGCTGGGCCCGTCGTCGGTCGGCCAGGTCTCCACGACCGCGTTGATCTGCGGATTGACCGCCTGCGCGGCCTCACGTGCGGCTGCTGCCAGTTCGGCGGGGGTCACCTCGCCCTCCGCCACCAGTTCCGCGAGCCCGACCGCGTCGAAGTTCACGTACTCGGCGATTCTCACTGTCACTCTCCACCCGGATTGCTCGATACCACTGGGTCCCTTACGATACCGAGCAGTATCGAACGGAACGGGCTGGTACCGTAACAGGAGCGAAAGACCCGAACCGACCGGACGTCACGGAGCAGTCATGACATCGACCGCCGGCAGGCCGAGCAGGGTCGCGAAACTGCCCCCTCGCGAACGCATCCTCGACGCGGCGGAAGAGCTCTTCCGGAGCGAGGGGATCAGGCGGGTGGGCGTCCAGGCGATCGCCGAGAGGGCCGAGACCACCAAGATGGCGATCTACCGGCACTTCGAGACCAAGGACGCGCTGGTCGCGGAGTGGCTGCGCATCGTCGCCGCCGAGTACCGGGCGGCCTTCGACCGCGTCGAGGCCGAGAACCCGGGCCGGCCCAGGGAGCAGATCCTGGGGCTGGCCCGCTTCATCGCCGAGGGGCTGCCTGCCATCTCGCACCGGGGCTGCCCGTTCATCAACTCCATCGCGGAGCTGCCCGACCGCTCCCATCCCGCACGACAGGTGATCGAGAAGCACAAGGCACACCAGACCCGCAGACTGGTCGGCATGTGCACCGAGGCCGGCCTGTCCCATCCGGAGCAGGCCGCGGCCGAGATCACATTCGTACTCGAAGGCGCGCAGGTCAGTACCCAGAACAAGAGCATCGATCAGGTGGGTGATCGACTGATGGGAATCGTCGAGGGGATCGTCGACCGGCGCTGATCCTCCCCGGCTTCCTCTCTCGGCAGACCGTCCCACTGATGTCCCGAGCGCCTGACCGGCCATTGTCCGAACGCCCGAAAGGCCCGTCCATGATCTTCATCACCGCCAGGTTCCGTGTCCGGCCCGAGGACGCCGACGCCTGGCCCGACATCACCCGCGCCTTCACCGAGGCGACCCGCGCGGAGCCCGGGTGTCTCTGGTTCGACTGGTCCCGCGGCATCGACGACCCGACCGAGTACGTGCTGGTCGAAGCGTTCCGTGACGACGAGGCCGGTGCCGCGCACGTCGGTTCGGACCACTTCGCCGCGGCACGTGAGACGTTGCCGCCCCACCTGGTGGAAACGCCGCGCATCGTCAACGCGACGGTCCCACAGGAGGACTGGTCGCGGCTCGGGGAGATGGCGGTCCCGGCAGAAGAGGGCTGAGGCTGCGGCAGGCGGCGTGCCGGCCGCTCGCGCGACCCGTCAGCCGAGGTAGGTGGTGCGACCCTCGTCGTCGAGCTCGAACGGTCCGTCGGGGATGACGCAGAACTCGTTGCCCTCCGGGTCGGCCATCACCAGGAACCCGCCGTCGGCGTACTCCTCCAGCCTGCGCCCGCCGAGCGCCTCGACCCGCTGCTGCTCCGCGGCCGGATCGGGGGAGGCGATGTCGAAGTGCATACGGTTCTTGCCCGGCCGGCGCTCGCCCGTCTGCTGGAAGCCGAGGCCCAGGCCGTCTTCGCGCCGCAGCCATACGTACGGCCCGGTACGGCCCATGACCGGCCTGCCGAGCACCTCGGACCAGAAGGCGGCCAACCGTTCGGGGTCGTCGGCGTCGACGATCAGGGCGTTGATCCGCGGATGCGAGTGTGCCATCCCCTGATCCTTCCAGAGGTGCCGGCCCGGGGCCTCTGGAACGCAGGAGGCACCTCGACTTGATAGGCAAGTGATTTCTTGCCTATCCTGTGGCCGTGGCCGACGACCTTTTCAGAGCCCTGGCCGACCGCACGCGTCGCACCATCCTCGACGAGCTCGCGGAGAAGTCCGGGCAGACACTGTTCGAGATCTGCTCGCGACTGAGTGTGAAGCACCAGCTCGGCATCTCGCGGCAGGGAGTCTCCCAGCACCTCGCCGTGCTGGAGGCCGCCGGCCTCGTCGAGACCAGGCGCGAGGGCCGGTACAAGTTCCACGACCTGAACACGGCCCCGTTGCGGCGGATCACCGAGCGCTGGCTCGTGCCCGACGCACCCCAACCCGAAGAGAGCACCCCATGAAGATCAACATGACGAGCGTCTTCGTCGACGACCAGGCCAAGGCCCTGCGCTTCTACACGGAGGTTCTCGGCTTCCTGAAGAAGCACGACGAACCGGTGGGAGAGCAGGACCGGTGGCTGACGGTCGTCTCGCCCGACGAGCCCGGTGGTACCGAACTCCTCCTGGAGCCCGCCGGCCACCCGGCCGTCAAGACCTACCGTGACGCACTCGTCCAGGACGGCATCCCGCTCGCCCAGTTCGCCGTCGGTGATGTGACGGCGGAATACGAGCGTCTGCGTGAGCTGGGTGTTCGCTTCACCCAGGAGCCTGTGGAAATGGGCCCCGTCACTGTCGCCGTCTTCGACGACACCTGCGGCAACCTCATCCAGATCGCGACTCAGGCACAGTAGACGGTTCTCGGCGGCGACCGGCCGCCGTCAGGCGGCCTGCGCCTTCTCGTGCTTCCAGAAGCCCGAGAAGGTGATGCGTTCCTTGGGCAGGCCCAGACGGTGCAGATGCCTGCGGCCCTCGGTGGCCAGGGCCGACTCACCGACCACGAAGGCGTATCCCGTCGTGCTGGCGGAGGTCAGCCGCCGAAGCTCCCGGAGTGCGGCGACGCCGGGAACGGAGGTGCCGTCCTGTCGCGCGATCCAGGAGACCGACACTCCGGCGGGCCCGTGCAGTGGGCGCCGGTCGTCCGCGGTGGGAATCTCCTGGATGAGCCGTCCGACGGTCCCGCCCGGCAGGGAGCGCAGAATGCCGGCAGCGGCGGGCAGGCCGGTCTCGTCGGCCACGACGGTGACCTCGGAGGCGTCCTGCGGGCAGTCGAAAAGGATTCCCTGGTCGAGCAGGGCGAGCGGCTCCCCCGGGGCGGCACGGCAGGCCCAGATCGCCGCCCTGCCCTCGATGTCGCCCCCGGGGCGGCGGTGCACGACGAAGTCGATGTCCATCTCCGCCGCCTGCCGGCGGAAGTCGGCCACGGAGTAGTTGGCGCAGTGCGGCCGTTCGTGCTCGGGGATGGCGAGATAGGGCTGCCACCACTGGGAACCGGTGAACTCCGGGAGCCGGAGGCGGCGTTGGCGGGGGAGCCGGAGGAAAAGGCGGAACCAGTGGTCATACCCGAGCCAGGGGAACTCGGCAAGGTCCGGACCGGTGACGGTCACGCGCTGCATGGACGGGGAGACGCGTTCGGTGCGCACCACGTGGGCACGGAACATCC